>CAIMWY010000273.1 GCA_903845315.1 uncultured Burkholderiales bacterium | reverse complement strand
TGCGTCGCGCGGAGAGTCGGCATGACCCGACACCACAACGCGCCCCTGCAGACCAAGGCCTTGGTCAAACGCTATGGCGGTTTGCTGGCCACCGACCATGTGAGTTTGAGTTTGGCCCCCGGCGAACTGCATGCCATCATTGGTCCCAACGGTGCGGGCAAAACGACATTGATTGGCCAACTCGGTGGTGAATTGCGCCCCGACAGCGGCGATGTGTTTTTACAAGGCGAGTGCGTCACCGCCCTGCCCGCTGCAGAGCGCGCCTTGCATGGGCTGGCCCGCTCTTACCAAATTTCATCGGTGTTTCCAGAGTTCACCGTGCTCGAATGCGTGGCCTTGGCCAAACAAGCGCATGCGGGTCACAGCTTTGGGACTTGGCGTGCGTTGCTGCAACGCGCGCACTTGGTCGACCCGGCTGAACAAGCGATTGCCCAAGCTGGACTGAGCCACCGCATCACGCAACGCGTGTCTGAGCTGGCCCACGGCGAGCGACGCCAGCTCGAGCTGGCCATGGTACTGGTAGGCCAACCCAAAGTGCTGCTGCTGGACGAGCCCATGGCGGGCATGAGCCACCAAGAATCGATGAAGGTGGTGGACTTGATGGCTTCCCTCAAAGGCGACTACACCCTGCTGCTGGTCGAGCACGACATGCAGGCTGTGTTTGCCTTGGCCGACACCATCTCGGTGTTGGTCAACGGCGCCATCATTGCCAGCGGCAAACCCGAAGACATTCGACAGAACCCCGATGTCCGCACCGCCTACTTGGGCGACGAGGAGTTGCCCGAATGAGCACCACCACTTTGTTGCAAGCGCACGATCTCGAAACCTTCTATGGTGACGCCCAAGCTCTGTTTGGCGCCAGCCTGTCGGTGGCCGAGGGCGAGTTTGTCACCCTGCTTGGGCGCAACGGCATGGGCAAGACCACCTCGGTGCGCTCGGTCATGGGCATCATGACGCCGCGCCAGGGTCGTATTGAATTTGCCGGTCAAGACATCACCCGCATGGCCTCGCACCAGATTGCGCGCTTAGGCATTGGCTTGGTGCCCGAACAACGCCAAGTGTTTGCCAACCTCACGGTGTATGAAAACCTGGTGGCCACCGCACACAACCGTTTGAACCGACCCGATCCATGGACGCTGGAGCGTGTGTATGCCTTGTTCCCGCGCCTCAAAGAACGCGCAGGCAACTTGGGCTCCAACCTCTCTGGCGGTGAACAGCAAATGCTGGCCATTGGCCGCGCCCTGATGACCAACCCACGTCTGTTGATCTTGGACGAAGCCACCGAGGGCTTGGCCCCATTGGTGCGCGCTGAGATTTGGCACTGCTTGCAAACCCTGAGAGACTCGGGCTTGTCGGTGTTGGTGATCGACAAAAACCTGGTGCCCCTGATGCGCTTGGCCGACACCCACTACATCTTGGAAAAAGGCCAAACCATTTGGCACGGCAGTTCGGATAGCCTGATGGCGGCACGCCACGAACTCAAGGACAGCTTGGGTGTCTGATTGGCGCAGTTGGCCGCAGGCCGAGTTGGAGCGCCAATACGATGCACGCGCCACAGTCCCCGACATAGCGGTGGAACTCATAGCCTACCGCGATGCCTCCTCCCCCATGTACCAGCTCACGCCCTGCTGGCGTGATGTGGCCTATGGCAATGGGCCCGATGAAACGCTGGATCTGTTTCCAGTGGCAGGTCAACCGAACGCACCTTTGTTGGTGTTCATCCACGGCGGCTACTGGCGTGCCCTGCACAGCCAAGACTCGGTGTTCATGGCGCAGCAGTTCACCGCCCATGGCGTGGCGGTGGCGGCCCTCAACTACACGCTGGCACCACACGCCACGCTCGCGCACATCGTCGGCCAGTGCCAACGTGCCGTGGCCTGGTTGTTGAAAGACGCTGCAGCCTATGGCATAGCGCCGCAACGCACGGTGCTCTGCGGCAGCTCAGCCGGCGCACACTTGGCCGCCCTGCTGCTTACGCCCGACTGGCAAGCTGAACACGGTGTGGCTCCCAACGCCCTGTGTGGTGGCGTGTTGCTGAGCGGCCTGTACGATTTGGAACCCGTGCAACGCTGCGTGCCCAACACTTGGTTGAACCTGAGCGTGGCACAAGCCCAAGACCTGAGCCCCCTGCACCAGCTGCCCAAACCGCAGGTGCCGTTGTATGTGGCGGTGGCCGAGCACGACACCGATGAGTTCAAACGCCAGTCACGCGACTACGCCGCTGCCTGTGGTGCGCAAGGCAATGCGGTGACATGGCACGAGGCGTTAGCGCGCAACCACTTCAACATCGTGCTGGATTGGATGGATGCGAAGAGTGATTTGTTTGTGAACACGATGGGGTTGATGCAAAAAGCTTAAGCGAACACGGGTCGCAGACACCAACGCTCGGGCGGTAAGATCCCACCCCCAGAGCCCGTCACGCGAAAAAATTTAAGCCATCCATGAAAGTCATCGTTGTCGCAAACCCCAAAGGAGGGGCAGGTAAATCCACGTTGTCCACCAACATCGCCGGCTACTTTGCCAGTCAAGGGCACATCGTCGTGCTGGGCGATGCTGACAAGCAGCAGTCCTCCAAGTTTTGGTTGAGCCAAAGGCCTGAAGTTTTAGGGTCCATTACCTCGTTCGAATTCGAAGCCGATTTGGTGCTCACGGCCAAGCCACCACGCGGCAGCACCCACATGGTGATTGACACGCCAGGCGGCCTTCAAGGCTGGCGTTTGCAAGAGGTGATTCAGCGCGCCGACAAAGTGGTGGTGCCCATCATGCCCAGCGTGTTTGACATGCAGGCCACGCAAGAATTTTTAAGCCAATTGGTCGACATCACCAAAAACTTAGACACCGAAGTGGGTGTGATAGGCAACCGGGTGGATGCACGCACCATCTCGGCGGCCAATCTACACAAGTTTGTCGACTCGTTGAACGTGCCCGTGCTGGGCTATTTGCGCGACACCCAGTACTACTTGCACATGGCCGCGCACGGTTTATCAATTTTTGACATCACACCGTCCAAAGTTCAAAAAGACTTGGACCAATGGGCGCCAATTTGTGCGTGGCTGGATGCTTGATGCACCGACCTGCTCAGACCTCAGGGCTCGATCTGCAGGTTGACGTCTTTCACCAATTTGGTCCACTTGGCCACTTCGGTTTTTAAAAACTCTTCAAACTGCTGCGGTGACATGGGGCTAGGTTCCGCTGCAATGTCACTCAGGCGCTTGGTGATGTCAGGCTGCACCAAGGCATCGTTGAGCGCTTTGTTGAGCTTGGCCACCACAGGTTCAGGCGTTTTGGCGGGCGCGCACAAACCCCACCATTGAATGGCACTGAATCCCGCAAAGCCCATCTCGGCCACGGTGGGCACATCGGGCAACACCGGGTCGCGTTTGGGAGACGCTACGGCCAGCGCACGCAACTTGCCCGCTTTGATGTAGGGCAAGGCCGTGGTGAGGCTGGGAAACATGGCATCGACTTGGCCGCCCAGTAAGTCTTGAATGGCAGGGGCTGCGCCTTTATAGGGCACATGCACCAAGCCCACTTTGGCTTGGTTCTCCAAGTACTCCATGATGAGGTGCGTGGCCGAGCCACTGCCTGCCGACGAATAGCTCATGGCGCCAGGCTTGCTGCGTGCCAGCGCCAAAAACTCGGGCAAGGTTTTGGCTTTGTTTTTGTCGCCCACCACCAATACGTTGGAGGTGCGCGCCATCATGCCCACCGGTGTGAAGTCGGCAATGGGGTCGTATTTGATTTTCAACACCGCAGGGTTGGTGCTGTGGGTGGCCACAAAGCATTGCATCAAGGTGTAGCCATCGGGCGCGGCACGCGCGACTTCCATGGCGGCAATCGAGCCCGAGGCGCCGGCTTTGTTGTCGATGATGATGGATGTGCCCAGCGCATGCGCCATTTTGTCGGTCACCATGCGCGCCACCATGTCGGCCCCACCACCGGGGGCTACCGGTACGATGACTTTGATGACACGACTTGGAAATGCTGTTTGCGCGTGGCATGCCAACGGCACACCACCCATGAGGAGCCATGCGAAGGCCAGGCACTTGAACAAACGACGATGAAGTGGGGGCATGGCAATGGCACTTGAAAAACTGAGATACGCCATGCTACCTAAGCCGCTTGTACAAGACAGATGGTTGCGCACTAGAGCGCCGTCTCTAAAGTACGCACTCTGCTGCAAAGAAAACGATAAGCACGATTAAGATTTCGCCATGTTATTTATTTTTTAAAGGAATCATCATGCAACAACAAGTCAAAGCAAACGTTCAAGCTTCTGTGCAATCCGGTTACGAGTTGGCCAATTTGTCGGTGTCTCAAGTCGAACGCCTGACCGAATTGAGCTTGGCACAAGCCAAGTTGAGCGCCGAGTTGGCACAAGAACAACTCGAGGCGTTGTTCAGCGTCAAAGACCCATCGGCTGCGATGGAGTTGTTCAAAGAACAACTCGAAGTTTCCGTCAAAAGCTTGGCTGGTTTTGCCGCCACCGCCTTTGAGTTGAGCCAAGAGTTTCAAACCGAAACCAGCGCTTTCGCTGAATCACATTTCGACAAAGCCCATTCGGCTGCAAGCAAAGCTATTCAAGACAACCTCAAGAACGCCCCTGAAGGTTCTGAAGTTGCTGTCGCTGCTGTGAAGTCGGCCATTGAATCGGGCAACCAAGCAATCGCTCAAGCACGCAAAACTGCCAAGCAATCTGCTGCCATGGCTCAAGAAGGTTTGGCCAAACTGAAAGAGCATGCGCCCAAAGCCACGGTCAAGGCACCTGCCCGCCGCAAAGCACGCGCTTAATCACTGCGCTGCTTGAAGACAAAGGCACCTTCGGGGTGCCTTTTTTCTTTCTTGCGTAGGCTTAAAAATTCAAGCCGAGAGATTCAAAAAACCTGCGCTCTGCGGCAACTCCCCGCCCGCACGCACGGCCACCGCGCAGTACTTGAACTCCGGAATTTTGCCGAACGGATCGAGTGCTGCATTGGTCATCAAATTGGCCGCCGCTTCGTAATAAGCAAACGGCATAAATATCGCACCGACGGGTGTGCCATCGTCCCGGCGCACCCGCAAGCTCACCTGGCCACGGCGCGAGGCCACGGTGATCACGTCGCCCGCCATCAGACCTAACAACAGCAGATCTGAAGCACACATCGATGCAGTGGCCCAGGGCTCGATGGCGTCGAGTACGCCCGATCGGCGCGTCATGCTGCCGGTGTGCCAGTGTTCCAACTGGCGACCGGTGATCAGCACAAAGGGGTAGTCGGCATCGGGGCGTTCGTCGGCGGGGATGATGTTTGCGGGCACCAAATGCACACGGCCATCGTCGGTGTCAAAGTGCTCGGTAAACACCGTGGGTGCGCCCGGATCGGTCTCGCTCAAACACGGGTAGGTCACACTGGACTCGCGCTGCAAACGTTCCCAGCTGATGCCCGCAATCACACCGTGCATGGCTTGGCGCATTTCTTCGTACACAGCAGCCACGCCGCTGTGCGGCCCCGCATAACCACATGCCAAGGCGCGCGACGCCCCCTCGGGGGACCGTGGGTCGCGCAGTAAGCTCGCGTGAGGGCCCATGCGCTGTGCAATTTGTTGAATGATCCACAGGTCAGGCTTGGCTTGCCCCGGGGGATCGATGGCTTGCTGACCCAGCTGCACCATGCGGTCGGTGTTGGTGACAGTGCCGGTTTTTTCGGGCCACGCAGTGGCGGGCAACACCACGTCGGCCAGCCAGGCGGTTTCGGTCATGAAGATGTCTTGCACCACCAGGTGCTCCAGCGAGGCCAGGGCATGGCGGGCATGGTTCAAATCGGGATCGCTCATGGCCGGGTTCTCGCCCATGATGTACATGCCGCGCACCTTGTGCGGGTCGCTGTCGTCGGCCAGGGCTTTGTGCATGATCTCGACCACGGTGTAGCCGGGTTGGTTGTCGAGTGGTGTGTCCCAAAACTTTTCAAACCAGTCGTGTGCAGCAGCGTGGCTCACGCGTTGGTAGTTGGGGTACATCATGGGGATCAAGCCCGCGTCGCTGGCCCCCTGCACATTGTTTTGGCCGCGCAGGGGGTGCAGGCCAGAACCAGGTTTGCCGATTTGGCCGGTCACGCTGACCAGTGCAATCAGGCAACGCGCGTTGTCGGTGCCATGCACGTGCTGGCTCACGCCCATGCCCCACAACACCATGGCGCTTTTGGCGGTGGCAAAGGCCCGTGCTACTTCGCGCAAGGTGGCGGCAGGAATGCCACAGATCGGTGCCATGGCTTCGGGGCTGTAGCCCTGCACATTCTGTTGAAGCGCTTCGAAGTTGTTGGCGCGGTCGCGGATGAATTCTTGGTTGACCAAGTCTTCATCGATCACGGTGTGAATCAAGGCGTTGAGCATGGCCACATCGGTGTCGGGCTTGAACTGTAAAGTGCGCCACGCGTGTTTGCCGATGTCGGTGACACGGGGGTCAGCCAAGACAATCTTGGCGCCGCGCTTGGCCGCGTTCTTCATCCAGGTGGCGGCCACCGGGTGGTTGGCCGTGGGGTTGGAGCCGATGACAAAAATCAGCTCGGCATGCGCCACGTCATTGACTTGGTTGCTCACAGCGGCCGAGCCCACGCCTTCGAGCAGTGCGGCCACGCTGGAGGCGTGACACAAGCGCGTGCAGTGGTCCACGTTGTTGGAGCCAAAGCCCGTGCGCACCAGCTTTTGGAACAAATAGGCTTCTTCGTTGCTGCCCTTGGCCGAGCCAAAACCCGCCAGTGCTTTGTGGCCATGGGTGTCGCGCAGATGGGCGAGCTGGCCTGCAGCGAGCGCCAGGGCTTCTTCCCATGTCGCTTCACGAAACACCTGGGACCAATCGGCGGCATCTCGGTTGAGGTGGGCAATGGCTGCTGGGTCTTTGGGCACACCGGCTTTGCGAATCAAAGGCACGGTAAGCCGCTGCGGGCTGTACGCGTAGTCAAAGCCAAAGCGGCCTTTGACGCACAAACGTTGGTGGTTGGCCGGGCCGTCACGCCCATCGACGCTGACGATGCGGTTGTCTTTGACGTTGTAGGTGAGCAAGCAACCCACCCCACAAAACGGACACACCGAGTCCACTTTCTTGTCCACCACCTGCGAGCCCATTTGGGATTTCGGCATCAAGGCGCCGGTGGGGCAAGCCTGCACGCATTCGCCACAGGCCACACAGCTGCTGCTGCCCATGGCGTCGTCCAAGTCGAACACGATGGCGCTGTGCACGCCCCGGTGGGCGTAGCCAATCACATCGTTGACTTGTTCCTCACGACACGCACGCACGCAGCGGTTGCACTGGATGCACGCATCCAAGTTCACCGCCATGGCGGGGTGTGACATGTCGGGCGCGGGTTGGGTGCGACGCAGCGCTTGCAAGGCGGGGCGCACCTGCACGTCCAGACGGTTGGCCCAAGTGCTGAGTTCGCCATGCTGGCCAGCCCCGTCGTCCAACCACTTGTGGCCCACGTCGGGCATGTCGGAGAGCAGCATCTCCAGCACCATTTTTTGGCTCTTGACCGCACGCGGGCTGTTGACCAGAACCTCCAAGCTTGCGGTGGCGGTGCGGCAGCAGCTCGGGGCCAGCGTGCGTTCACCGGCGATCTCGACCACGCAGGCGCGGCAATTGCCGTCGGGGCGCAAGCCGTCTTTGAAGCACAGGTGCGGAATGTCAATGCCGTGGCGTTGCGCGGCTTTGAAAATGGTTTCGCCTTCCAGCGCATGCACCGTCTGTTGGTCGATGCGCAAGGTCACCGTGGCGGGCTGCGATGGGGCAGCGGTTGTTGGGGCACCCATTCAAGCCACCTCGTGTTTGAAATAGGTTTGCACGCAGCGCACCGGGTTGGGCGCCGCTTGTCCGAGGCCGCAAATGGACGCATCGGCCATGACTTGGTTCAGGTCCTCGAGCGTGGCGAGGTCCCACACCGGGGCCTGCATAAGCTTCGCGGCTTTGGCCGTGCCCACACGGCATGGCGTGCATTGACCGCAACTCTCGTGCTCAAAAAATCGCATCATGTTGAGCGCCGCATCGCGCGCGCGGTCGTGCTGGCTGAGCACGATGACCGCCGCCGAGCCAATGAAGCAACCATGCGGCTGCAAGGTGTCAAAGTCGAGCGGGATCTGGCTCATGTGCGCAGGCAAGATGCCACCCGAAGCCCCGCCTGGCAAGTAGGCATACAGCGTGTGCCCCGGCAACATGCCGCCGCAGTACTCGTCCACCAACTCTTGCAGGGTGATGCCCGCAGGTGCGAGCTTGACGCCGGGCTGTTGGACGCGACCACTCACGCTGAAACTGCGCAAGCCCTGACGCCCGTGACGTCCAAAGCCGCTGAACCAGTTGGGACCTTTTTGCACGATGTCGCGCACCCAGTACAGGGTTTCAAAGTTGTGTTCCAAGGTGGGTCGGCCAAACAAGCCCACTTGGGCGATGTAGGGCGGGCGCATGCGGGGTTCGCCCCGTTTGCCTTCGATGCTCTCGATCATGGCCGACTCTTCACCACAGATGTAGGCCCCCGCACCACGGCGCAATTCGATGTGGGGCAAAGCACACGGTGGGTTGGCTTGCAGCTTGGCCAGTTCTTGTTGCAGCAGGGCGCGACAGCCGTGGTATTCGTCACGCAGGTAAATGTAGATGGCCGTGATGCCCACCACCTGGGCCGCCACCAGC
>CAIMWY010000272.1 GCA_903845315.1 uncultured Burkholderiales bacterium | reverse complement strand
TGCCGCCGTGCTGCTCCATGCATTGCACATAGCACTCACGAGAAAACAAGAAAGTGCCGTGCAGGTTGTTGCGCACCACTGCGTCCCAGCCTTTGAGGCTGATGTCGCGCAAGTTGGCAGGGTACTGCCCGCCCGCGCAATTGAACAAGCCATGGATTTGCCGGTGTACGGCCAAGATATCGGTCACGGTCTGTGTCACAGCTGCCTCGTCGCGGATGTCGCAGCTGTGCACGCTGACACGCCCCTGAGCCTCTGGGTAGCTAGCCACAATTTCTTGCGCCACCGCTTCGAGCTTGTCGCGCTTGCGCCCAACCAGCGCCAACCGCGCCCCTAAGCTGGCCAGTTCATGCGCTGTGCAACGCCCCAAACCACTGCCGCCTCCCGTGATGACATGGGTTTGCCCTGCAAACAAGTCGGCGCGAAACACCGAGCGATAGCGTTCAGGCGTGCCGCTTGGGGCAGAAGCGTTGACAGATGACATGGACAAGTCCTTGTGCGTGTCGATCGATCAATACGCGATGAAGTCGGTGACAGACTTCACACTGGCGTTTTTAGGATCGGTCTGGAACAACTTGATGGGCAACACCGCTTGCGCTTTGGGGTTGTCAAACGACAAGGCGCCGGTCAAGCCAGCAGTGTCAAAGTTTTTCAGCTTGTTGAGTTCAGCCACCACACAAACCCGCGTGACGTTGGCGCCACAGCGACGAATGCCCTCGGCAATCACCTTGGTACCAACGTACCCACTGACGGTGTAGCGGTTGAAGTTGGCATAGTCATCGGCGCTAAGCAGTCGCTTGGCCACGTCCATCAACTTGACGCCTGCTGGGTCGTAATTGGATGCGTAGTAGTCAGGGATCAGGTATTCAAACCCAGAAGGCGCTGCCAGCTTGACCGCTGCAGGCAACTGTCCTGCCCACAAAGTGCCAATGATGGGCGTCATGCCCAAGCGACGCAGCTCGCCCATGACCGCCGCAGATTCGGTGGTCAGTGTGCCCAAATACAAGGCGGTGATGCCTTTTTCTTTGAGCGTCAGCACTTCGGCTGAAAAGTCTTTGGCGCCGCGCTTGAATGGAATTTCAGCCACGCTGGCCACGTTGTGCTGTTTGACCGCTTTTTGATAGCCAGCGAGCAGGGCTTTGCCAAAGTCATCGTCTTGGTAGAGGATGCCGAACTTGCCGTTCTTTTGGCCCATTTTTTCGATCATGTGGTTGATGGGCACATAACCGGCATAGTCGTAATCAGGGCCAATCATGAACACCGTGGGTCGGCGCGGCGAGACCACGGCCGGGTTGGGCGCCATGTGAACAATGGTGGGGATTTTGGCTTCTTCAATGGTGGGCAACATGGCCACCATGTGTGAGCTGCCGGTGGTTCCCGTCAAGGCAAACACTTTGTCGGAGTCGATGAGTTTTTTCACGGCCGACACGGAACGCGACGGCACATAGCCGTCGTCTTCGTAGATGGCGCGCAGTTTGCGGCCGTTGATGCCGCCTTTTTCGTTGATCTCTGCAATGGCCAATTTAGAACCCGCCGCACCGGCCTTGCCAATCAAGGACGCCGGACCCGACATAGGCTGGACCTCACCGAGCAAAATTTCGGTGGCGGTCACGCCAATGTCTTGTGCACTCGCGAGGCTCACGCCCACGGCCAATGCAATGACAGAAGCTTTTCCAAGGCCCTTGGCCCATTGACGAATCGAATTACGCATCACTGTCTCCTTTGATTGAAAATGCCAACACCAAAATCATTTCGGCGCCATGCAACCTGCACACTCACACAACACTCATTGCGACAAGGGCCAATGGACCCAAAAGCGTTTGATCTTTCGCCAGATGCCTGCCAAGCCCTCGGGCTCTAAGCGCAAGAACAACAAAATCACTACGCCATACATCAGGCCTTTGATTTCATAAATCCGGTCGGCCATCAGGGTGGTGAAACGGTCTCCGGCCAAAGCAAATCCGAAATTCAACAACTCTGGCAAGACCAAGATTAAAGCGGTGCCCAGCAAAGCACCATGGATGCGGCCCATGCCACCCACAATGATCATGGCCAAGGCTTCGATGCTGATGAGGATGCTGAAGGTGTCGACGTTGATGAATCGGGTTTGCAAGGCCACCAAAGCGCCTGCCACCCCGGTATAAAACGCACTGACCATGAAAGCCAACAGCTTGTAGTGCATCAGGCTGATGCCCATGGCACGTGCGGCAATGTCGTGGTCACGCACGGCCAACCATGCGCGACCAATGCGTGTTCGCATGATGTTGAGCGTGAGCAACACAAACACCAACAACATGACCAACGCCACATAAAAGAAAGGCACATCGCTTTTGATCGCGTAACCAAAGATCTTCAGGGGCTCGACCGCCATGCCTTCTGAGCCATGGGTGAAGTCTTCGGCAAACAACACCAAATGACGCACGATGAAAGTAAAGGCCAAGGTGGTGATCGCGAGGTACAAACCTTTGAGTCGCAAAGAAGGCACACCCACCACCAAACTGGCCAGTGCCGCAACCACGCCCGACAGAAACATGGCCAACCAAGCAGGCAAGTGGTAATCGGTGGTCAGCATGGCTTGCGCATACGCCCCAATCAGCAGGAAGCCGGCATGCCCAAGAGAAATTTGTCCAGCCACCCCGGTTAAAAGGTTGAGGCCCAAGATGCCAATGGCCATGACAAAAATGGTCGACAAAATATTCAAGCCGTGTGAGCCCAGCAACAGGGGCATGCAGGCCACCGCTGCAATGCCCGCCAGCGCCCAGCCCCAGGTCGAGCGATGCGGCGTGAGCGTGACCAGCTCTGCGTAATCGGTTTGATAAGTTCTGGTTCGCATCAGACACGCTCGATTTCACGTTGCCCAAACAAGCCATAAGGCTTGACCATGAGCACCAACACAATCAGCACAAAGCCGGCAATTTCTTTGAGGCCGCGCCCCAGGTATCCGCCGGCCATGTTTTCGGCGACGCCAATCACCAAGCCGCCAAAGGCCCCGCCCACCACAGAGTCCAGCCCACCCAAGATGCTGGCTGGGAAACCACGCAAACCCATTTGGGAAATTTCGGGCTCTAGACTGAACATCAAACAAAACGACAGACCCGCAAATGCGGCAAAAGTGGACGACAGCAGCCAAGAAATCGCACTGATGTGTTTGACATTGATGCCCATCAAGAGCGCCGTGGTTTCGTTGTTGGAGGTGGCGCGCATGGCGATGCCAATGCGTGAATAACGGAAAAAAGCCGCCATCAACAGGCACAAGACTGCCAAAGCCAGCACCGAAAAAATTTGCCCTGGATACAAAGCCAGCTCACCAAACCGGATGATGCCGTCGCCCAAGGGGCGGGGGTAGGCTTTGGGTTCGACCCCCCAGATCAAGATGACGGTGGAGCGAATCACCACCGCCAAGCCAATGGTGACCATCACCCGCGAGAACATGGACTCACCCAGCATGGGTAGAATAAAGACACGTTCAATGCACAAACCTAAGACCATGGCCACGGGGATGGTGGTGCACAACAAACCCACAAATCCAAGGTCCGGGATTTGTCCCAAGTTGTAGCTGATGTAGGCAATCATCATCATGACCTCACCGACTGCAAAGTTCACCATGCCGGTGGCACGGTAAACGATGGCAAAGCCCATGGCGATGAGGCCGTAGAGCGAACCAATCACCAAGCCTGACATCAGCAAGTTGAGGAAGTAATTCATGCGTTGTCCTCGTGCGAGCGGCCATAGATACTGAAAATTTCGTTAGCAAATTTTTTCTCAATCACATTGCGGCGCACTTTCATGGTGGCGGTCAACTCGCCATCGTCGTGGTCGAGTTGCTTGCCCAAAATGACAAATTTTCGAATGTTTTCAACCCTTGAAAATCGCTCATTCACTTCCTTGACCGCAAGGTCGACCAAACCATGAACCGGCTCGAGCTTGGCCAGCGACTCGTAGGTGGTGTAGGCCATGCCGCGTTCTTGGGCCCATTTGCCCACGGTGTCCAAGTCGATCTGAATCAAAGCCGCCAAAAAGTGCCGTCCATCGCCCAACAAAATGGCCTCGCTGATGTAAATACTTTCTTTGAGGGCGTTCTCGATCAACGAGGGCGTGATGTTCTTGCCACCACTGGTGATCAGAATTGCTTTTTTACGGTCCAAGATTTGAACTTCTTGGGTGTCGGCATCGATCTCCACCACATCGCCGGTGTGCAGCCAACCGTCTGTGAAAGCCTCTTGCGAGGCCTTGGGGTCGTACAAATACCCACTGAATGCAATTGGGCCGCGAACCAACAATTCACCGTCGTCGCCCAAGCGATGTTCGACCACCTCAGGCAGCAAGGGCCCACACCAGCCCAAACGCGATTTGCCAAAGCACTGGGTGTGGGTCACACCGCTGGTTTCGGTCATGCCGTAAATTTGATAAATCGGCAAACCCATGGCGCGGAAAAACAAAATCACCGAAGGTGAAATCGACGCACCCCCGGTCATCGAGACCCAGGTGCGGTCCAATCCCACGCTCGCCAACAAATTGCTAAACACCAACCAACGCAGCAAACGCGCCACAATGGCGTCCCGCCAGTTGACCGCCCGGTCGCCGTTGTCAATGGTGCGCCGTGCAATCGGAATCGCCACTTTCATGGCGCGTTGAAACACCTGGCGCACCCAAGGTCTGGCTTCTTGGGAAGCAATCACGATATGTTGTTGGAGTTTTTCCCAAATGCGTGGCACACCAAAAAAGTAGCTGGGGCCAATTTCACGCAGATTCTGAGTGACTGCATCGATGGATTCTGCAAAGTACACCACCGAGCCATAGGCCAGTTGCATCACCGGCGACATCAAGCGTTCAGCCACATGGCACAAAGGCAAGTAGCACACCACCGACAGGGGCTTGCCGTTGTAGCCATGAACTTGGCCCAACATGGCGGCGTTGAGTAAAATGCCACGGTGTGAAATGCGTGCGCCTTTGGGCATGCCGGTGGTGCCCGAGGTGTACACAATCAGTGCGTCTTGCGTCGCTTGCAATTGGTCAATCGATGCATGCCACTGCGCCGCTTGAGCTGCGTCTTGGACCAAGGCTTGACCTTGTGTCAAGGCATCTTGCCAAGACATCAAGCAGGCATCTCCATAGTGACGCATGCCTTTCCAATCGACCGTCAGCACCAACTGCATGTCAGGTGTGCCCTCACCTTGGCGCATGGCTTCGAGCACTTTGTCGGTCTGCTCTTGGTCGCCGCAAACAGCCACTTTGGCACGGCAATGACGCACGATGTATTGCAGCTCAGGCCACGGGTTGGTGGGGTA
This sequence comes from uncultured Burkholderiales bacterium, assembly GCA_903845315.1. Next base: position 9,813 of record CAIMWY010000272.1, on the reverse strand, counting down.
AATGCCCACCGTGACACCGCCGAGTGATTGCGCGGCCATGTCGGCATAAAACCACTCAGGTGAACCATCGGAGGCAATCACCAGCGTATCGCCTGCGACAAAGCCATGAGCCCGCAAGTACAAAGCAAACGCTTGCACATGGTGGGCATAGTCGGCCCACGTCACGCCCTGCCAAACGCCACGCACTTTTTCGCGCAAGGCCATTTGGTTCGGCGTCTGCTGCGCACGGTAGCGCAGCAAAGCTGGCATGGTGGTTTGACCCTCACGCAGGCCAGGGGGCATCTGCTGATCGGCCAAAGCGCTGTCATGGCGGCTCATGCGGGGACACCCTGCACATCGTCGGTGGCCAATCCTAAATAAGCAGCCACCACGACGGCGTTGGCAGACACCTCGGCCGGTGTGCCATCGGCAATCTTGCGGCCAAAGTTGAGGACGCACACGTGGTCAGAAATGTCCATCACGATACCCATGTCATGCTCGATCATCATCACCGTGACGCCGCGCTCCTCACGAATGTCCAAGATAAAACGTGCAATGTCTTCGGTTTCTTCTTGGTTCATGCCTGAGACCATTTCATCCAACAACAACAAGCGCGGCCGCATGGCCAAGGCGCGGCCGAGCTCGACGCGCTTTTGCAAGCCATACGAGAGCGTGCCCACAGGCATGTCGCGGATGGTTTCGATCTCTAAAAATTCGACGATTTCCTCGGCCTCTTGGCGCGCCGCAATTTCTGCTCGGCGGGCACTACCCCAAAACATCGCAGCGCTCCAAATGTTGGTGTGCAAATGGGCGTGCATGCCGGTCAAGATGTTGTCGACGACCGTCTCGTGTTTGAACACCGCCAGGTTTTGAAAGGTGCGCGCCATCCCACGCTTGGACAATTGATGGGCTGCCAAGCCGGTGATGTCTTCCCCGTTGAACACAATCTGCCCCGAAGAAGGCGCAAGCAAACAAGACGCCAAGTTAAACAACGTGGTCTTGCCCGCACCGTTCGGGCCGATGATGCTGTAGATCTGGCCGGGCATGACGCTCAGGCTGATGTCCGACAAAGCGTCCAATCCGCCAAAGCGTTTGGACACCCCCGACAGTTGCAGCAGTGGCTGAAGAGAAGATGTCATGACAACCACCTTTTGCGCCGCTTGTAATGCTTGATATCGCGCATGCTGCGTCGCTCATGGCCTCCAGCTTGCACACCCAGATAAAACTCTTTCACGTCTTCGTTTGCCAAGAGCTTGTCAGGGGTTGCATCCAGCACCACACGTCCGCGTTCCATGATGTAGCCATAGTCGGCCACCGACAAAGCCAGTTGCGCGTTTTGCTCGACCAGCAAGACCGTGACACCTTGCTCGTCGCGCAATTTACGCACCGTGTCAAAAATTTCGGCAATGATTTGTGGCGCCAACCCCAACGAAGGCTCGTCGAGCAACAACAGTTTGGGTTTTGCCATCAAGGCGCGGCCAATCGCCACCATCTGCTGCTGTCCGCCGGACAGATACCCGGCAACGCGGTGTCGGTGTGTTTTGACCGCAGGGAACAAGGCAAACACTTGCTCCAGCGCATCGGCGGTTTCGCTGGCGGGTCTTGCATAGCCGCCCATCAGCAAGTTTTCTTCGACGGTCAAGGTGTCAAACAAGCGTCGACCCTCAGGCACTTGGACGATGCCACGTCGAACAATCTCATGCGGAGCGAATTGCACCAAGGAGGCGCCTTCGTGGCTGATGCTGCCACCCATGATTTCGCCGTCCTCGGGATAGAGTACGCCGCAAATGGACTTAAGAACGGTGGACTTGCCCGCACCGTTGCTGCCCAACAAGGCCACGATCTGCCCGGGGCGAACCTGCAACGAGACATCGCGCAGGGCTTCCACCGCACGGTCATAAAAGACCTGAAGGTTGGTGATGGTCAACATAGCGCTTGCACATTCATGCCGCCGATTTTGGAAGCTACTGTTGGGGATGTCAACAAAATATGACCCTGACTCAAATTATTAATCACGTATAAACCCAACAAACCTCACGCAAGCAGAGGAACAAGTCTTTGTTTTTTATGTGTTTTTTCTATTTTTTAAGTGTTTTCCCTAGAAGGTCATTCAATAATTGCAAGCTAAGCCACTTTGTTTTACATTATTTTGAGTGTCGCCCAAATTTTAATTTGAGCCATTTTTTGACCCCTATTCAGGAGACTTTTCCATGACGCCAACCAACGCCGTTGATCTGCGATTTTCCGGACTGTCTCAAGACGAGCAGGCCATGCTCGACCAAGCCGATCGGTTTGCACGCGAGCAAATGCATCCGCTGGCTCAACGCATGGACGACGAAGAATGGTGGCCTGAGCATGCATTTGCCAGCATGGGTGACACCGGTTATTTCGGCATCCCCATCCCTGAGAGCCATGGCGGTGCAGGCATGGATTTGTTCACCAGTGGTTTGGTGCTGCAAGCCTTTTCGCGATGGAACCATGCTTTGGCATTGAGTTGGGTGGCGCACGAAAACCTTTGCCTCTACAACATTTACCGCAACGCCAATGAGGAGCAGCGCGCACGCTACCTGCCTGGCTTGATCAGTGGTCGCACGGTGGGGGCCTTGGGCTTGACTGAGCCCGGTGCAGGCTCTGATGCGCTGGGCTCCATGGCCACCACGGCCACGCGCGACGGTGATGATTACTTGCTCAATGGCACCAAGATCTACATCACCAACGGCCCGGTGGCCGATGTGTTGTTGGTGTATGCCAAAACCGAAAAGGCCAAAGGTGCCAAAGGCATTTCAGCCTTCATCGTTGAGAAAAACATGCCGGGTTTCAAGGTGGCACAAAAGCTTGAAAAAATGGGTTTCAGGGGCAGCCAAACGGGCGAGTTGCTGTTTGAAAACTGCCGCGTCCCGGCAGCGAACTTGGTCGGTAATATCGACGAGGGGGTAAAAATTGTGATGAGTGGGCTTGATTTAGAGCGCGCCATGATTTCCCCTATTTGCTTAGGCATTGCAGAGCGCGCCTTGGAGCTTTCGCTGGATTACGCCCGCACACGGGTTCAATTTGGCAAACCCATTTCTGACTTTCAAATGATCCGTTCCAAGTTGGCCGACATGTATGTATGGGTCGAGTCCATGCGCTTGTTCACCTACCAAGCACTGCGGGCGGCGAACGATTTGGAAATTGGGGGCGGAGGCCGCGGCAGCATCCACAAAATCACAGCCGCTTCGGTGATGTACACCGCCGAGACGATGAACAAAGTGCTCAACGAGGCGGTGCAAATCCATGGCGGCACTGGCTATATCTGGGGCGCTGAGATCAACCGTCTGTACAGGTCCATCAAGCTGCTAGAGATCGGTGCGGGCACCACAGAGGTTCGCAAAATCATCATCAGTGAAGAAATGCTGCGCGGTTAAAAGACGGCACCCCATGCAAGCGCTCTTGGTGTATGCCCATCCTGAACCACAGGCATTCAATGCGGCGCTGCGTGATGTCGCCATTCAAACACTGCAGGCCCAAGGCTACAACGTGGAGGTGTCTGACCTCTACGCCATGAACTTTGATCCGGTTGCAGGCCGAGGTGATTTCACTGGTAGCCTCAACCCCGAGGTGCTCAATCTCTCGCTGGAGCAGCGCCATGCGGCGGCAAATGGCACGCTCAACCCCGTGATATCCCAGCAACTCGAGGCCCTGCAACGCGCTGATCTGCTGATTCTTCAATTCCCGCTGTGGTGGTTTGGCATGCCCGCCATCCTCAAAGGTTGGATTGACCGGGTGTTTCTCTCCGGTGTGGTGTACGGGCGCAGCGCACAGTTTGAACTTGGCAAGCTGCGTGGTAAACGTGCCTTGGTCTGCGTCACCACGGGGGCACCAGATACATCTTTCCAAGACGACGGCATCAACGGGGACATGCAGACCTTGCTGATGCCCCTGTTGCGCGGTGTACTGGGCTTCACAGGCATGACGGTGATGCCGCCTTTCATTGGCTATGGCGTGCCCTACAGTGGGCCAGACAAGCGCGCTCAGATGCTGCAGGCTTATGCGCATCACCTCCAAAGCCTCGACCAACTCACTCCGCTGACCATGCCAAGATTGGCCGACCATCCTGAAACACCCACCGGTCACGAGCGACCCAAAGCGCAATAAAACAAGACTATGCGTTGTGTGGCTTGGGTGTGTTTTTCACACCTCGCGCAGTGCCAACAAGCGATCAACAAACTCTACAAAACCCAAGCCACCCGACGCTTGGGTGACCCATTTGGGGCGGTGGGTCAGGCGGTCTAAGCAGTCACGCACATTGGCCACACCCACGGCGTGGGGGAATGCGGCAAACATCGGGGCATCGTTGGGTGAGTCGCCCACAAACACCATGTGCTGCGCCTCTTGGTTGAAGTCCAGTCCGTAGCGCTCAGTCAGCATCAGGCGCGCCATGGCAAGTTTGTCCCAATCACCAAACCAACCGTTGACATGGATGGAACTGACCTTGGCCGTCATGCCCGCCTCTTGCATCAAAGCGGCAATGCGATCGACTGCTATTGCAGGTAGCGCGGGCACATCTTCGCAAAAATCAATCGCCAAATCGTAGAGGCGGCAAAACTGGTCTGAGGCCACAGCGCAACCTGGCACCTCACGCAAGATACGCGCTTGCACCTCGACCAATCCTTGGCGGGCTTGCACTTGTTGCACGGGCGTGAGCCAGTGACGGCTGCGCAACACCCGGGCTTGCGCGTCGTGCCACATATAGAAAGCACCGTTCTCACCAATCACGCCATCCACTGGCCAAAAGCGCGCGATGTGGTCACACCATCCTGCTGGGCGCCCGGTGACAGGAATCACGCGCAGACCCACCGCTTGCAAACGCTCCAAGGCGCCATAGGCCGCTGCAGGCAAACGACCGTGCAGGCTGAGGGTGTCGTCGATGTCGGTCCATACCGTGTGCAGGGCCTGCGCCGTGGCACGTGGAAAACTCTCAAAAGGACTCAGCGTCACATCGGCTCCTGACGACAAGGTGAAAGGGTGGGTGTGGATTATCTGGCAGGGACGTTGTAGGCCCCGAGATCGGTGCATAAGAGGCTGAAAAAGTGTGTGCAAAAATCATTGAATCGCAAAAAAAGGAGACCTTGTCATGAATAAAACACTCGCCTTGATGGGCTTGCTCGCCAGCGTGGGCGCAAGCTACGCACAAGACACCTGCACCAACCGTGGTGACCTTGACGCTCTCTACTGCGATGCCAACAAAGACTTGTTGGCCGATGCGCCCAAAGACCCTGCCAAGCTGAAAAACCCATCGACCCTGGTGTTCACCTACACACCGGTGGAAGACCCGGCCAAATACGAAAACATCTTCAAGCCCTTCACCGACCACCTAGCCCAATGCACCGGTAAAAAAGTGGTGTTCTACCAAGTGCAAAACAACGCGGCACAAATTGAAGCCATGCGCTCAGGTCGCTTGCATGTGGGCGGCTTCTCCACCGGCCCCACCGTGTTTGCCGTGAACAAAGCAGGTGCCATTCCTTTCTCGGTCAAAGGTGACGCCAAAGGCTTTCAGGGCTACAACCTGATCACCATCGTCAAAGCCAGCAGCCCGTTCCAAAAAGTGGCGGACCTCAAAGGCAAAAAAGTGGCGCACACCGCACCCTCGTCCAACTCAGGCCACTTGGCGCCTTTGGCTTTGTTGCCTGACCAAGGTTTGGCCCCTGGCAAAGACTACGAGATCAAGTTCTCGGGCAAACACGACCAGTCCATCCTTGGCGTGGGCACGGGTGACTACGACGCTGCCCATGTGGCCAGCGATGTGTTTGACCGCATGGCTGATCGCGGTCAAATCAAAGAAGCCGACTACCGCATCCTCTACCGTAGCCAGCGTTTTCCCACTTCCAGCTTTGCCTATGCACATGACTTGGTCCCCGAGTTGGCCAACAAAATGTTGAAGTGTTTTGCCGACTTCCGCTTTCCACCTGAGATGCAAAAGAACTTTGACGGTGCCGACCGCTTTGTGAGCATCAACTACGCCAAAGACTGGGACGTGGTGCGCAAAGTCGACAAAGCGGCCGAACAAGCTGCCAAGTGATCACACCATGACCACCTGTTTGGAGTTGCGTGGGCTGAGCAAAGCCTACGTGGCTGGCAAGCCCGTTTTGCTCAGCATTGACCTGACCTTTGATGCAGCAGTCCTCACCGCCATCATTGGCCAAAGTGGCACCGGCAAGAGCACCTTGATTCGCTGCATCAACCGTTTGGTCGAACCCAGCAGCGGCGACGTGTTGCTTGACGGCATCTCGCTATGCAGCCTGCGGACTGAGGCGCTGCGCCTGGCCCGCTCACGCATTGGCATGGTGTTTCAAGAATACAACTTGGTGGAACGCCTGAGCGTGATGGAGAACTTACTCACCGGCGTGTTGGGCAACACCCCAGCCTGGAAGGCTTGGCTGCGCCGCTTTGATGCGCAAGACATTGAACGCGCCTGGCAAACCTTAGGGCTCGTAGGCTTGCAAGACTTTGCCAATGCACGGGCCGACTCGCTCTCGGGTGGGCAGCGCCAGCGTGTGGGCATTGCACGCGCGGTGATGCAATCGCCCACTTTGTTGCTGGCCGACGAACCCACCAGTTCGCTCGACCCTAAAACCTCCGCTGACATCATGACTTTGCTCAAGCAGGTGGGCCAAGAGCGTTCGATCCCCGTCATCGTCAACATGCACGACGTGGAGTTAGCCAAACGCTATGCCGATCGCATTGTGGGCATGCGCCAAGGGGTGGTGGTCTACGACGGCACACCCCAAGACCTGACCGACAGCCAACTCACTGCCATCTACGGTGGCACCTCATGGCTGAGCTGAGCGCCAGCTTGACCCCGGGCGTGCCTGCCCACGTGCGGCCGTTTCGCATGGACATGACCACGCGCTTGGGCGCTTGGGTGGTGGTCCTCATCTTGATTTGGGCCTTTTCGCGCATCGACCTCACCTGGGCACGTTTTGTGTTGGGGCTCGATGGTGCGGGCAAGTTTGTGCACCGCATGTTCCCGCCCGTGTTTGACCCGCGTGCAGAACTGGTGAAAGGACTGTGGGAAACCTTGCAAATCGCGGTCTTGTCTTCAACCGCAGGCGTGGTGCTGTCGCTGCCCATGGGCTTGCTGGCCGCACGCAACCTCATGCCTGTTGGCGTGACCTGGGTGGCGCGCTTTGTCATCACCTTGTGTCGCACCTTTCACCCGGTGATCGTGGCGATTGTGTTTGTCAAAGCCGTGGGCTTTGGTGTGCTGGCGGGCATCTTGGCCTTGACGGTGGCTTCGGTCGGATTTTTGGGCAAGTTGTTTGCCGAAGCGATGGAAGAGGTGTCGATGAAGCAGATCGAAGCCGTGCGTGCCACCGGTGCGAGCTTTGCCAACGTGATTGGATTTGCGGTGTTGCCTCAGGTCTTGTTTCGCTTCATTGGTTTCATCGCTTACGAAGTCGACAGCAACCTGCGCAACTCCACCATGGTGGGCATCGTGGGTGCGGGCGGCATTGGCGGCACCTTGTTTGCCGCCTTTCAACGCTTTGACTACGACTTTGTGCTGGGCATGGTGCTGTGCATCATCGCCCTCATCGTGGTGGGTGAGATATTGCAAATCATGGTCAAGAAAGTGTTTGGTCAATGAACGCCCACACATCCTACGCATGGCAACGCTTCACACCCGCACAACGCTTGGCACGCTGGCTGGTGTATGTGGGCTGTTTGCTGGCGGTGGTGGTGTCCATCAAGTCGGTGGACATCATTCCTGAGTTCTTGTACGACGCACCGGAGCAAATGCAAGACCTGTTGGTACGCATGTGGCCCATCGAATGGGCGTTCTACATCACGCCGCAAAACTTGGGCGCCCAAACCGTCCACCAAGCGCTGATGGACTCGCTGGCAGTGGCGTTTTTGTCCACTGCGCTGGGTCTGGTGCTGGCCACCCCAGTGGCGTTTTTAGCCGCACGCAACATCACACGCATCGTCTGGCTCAATGTGTTGGCGCGCTTTGTGTTGGTGGCCACGCGCAGCATCTCTACCTTGTTGTGGGCTTTGTTTTTTGTCGCCATGTTCGGGCCGGGTGCCTTGGCAGGCACCTGCGCCATCGCGTTTCATTCGATTGGCTTCATCGGCAAGATGTTGTCGGAAGCCCTCGAAGAGTCCAGTCGGGGCAGCATCGAAGCGCTCACCGCTGCGGGTGCGCCGTGGTACAGCCGCATCCTGTATGGCTTTTGGCCACAAATCAAACCGGCGTTTGTGTCGATTGCTTTGTTCCGCTGGGACATCAACGTGCGCGAATCGGCCATATTGGGGTTGGTCGGCGGGGGCGGCTTGGGGCTGGTGCTCAACGCGTCCATCGACGTGTTCGAGTGGGACCGCGTGGCCCTGGTGCTGCTGGTGATTTTGGCTATGGTCATGCTGGCCGAATGGGTGGCCACCCGCTTGCGTCAGCGGGTGATGTGAAAGCGCTCGGGTACCTCCAAGTGGGGCACCGGGAATCAAGCTTTGGGCTGTCTTGCCCAATTGCGCCAAGTTGCCCAAAGGACGCACCACCTCAGGCGGCGCAAATCGGCGACCAAACACGGTGCGGTCTAACTGCCCAATGGCCAACCTACCACCCATGCTGTTGGCCGCCACGGCCATGACCCAGGTGTTGCTTTTCATACGATCTTCTTGCGTTCTTCAAACACCGACAATGGCCTCTTTGTCGCACCGCGCGACTGAGGTGTTGCAGCATCCTGCCAACACCATCTGCTCACCTGTTTGAATGCTGTCACCCATGCAAGCCTTGCTCAACGCCATCGCAACGATGCCCCTGCCCCACGATGCGCAGCGCATCTTCCACGGCCGTGGCGGTCTGTACCCCGGCTGCGAGCACTGGGCGCTGGATGCATTCCCCCCAGTGTGGGTGTTGACCAGTTTTCAGCCGGTGACGGACGATGAATTGGCTGTCTTGCACCAAGCCCTGTCGGCACGCTGGCAGCAGTTGGCACCCGGTCAAGCGCTGAACTGGGTGTTTCAATGCCGCCACGCCAGCCAAACCGAAACCCGGCTGATGGCAGGCAGCGTGCCCGAGCCGCACGTGGTCACCGAAGACGGTGCCCGCTATCGGGTGCATGTGTTGAAGGGCCAAAACCATGGCTTGTTCCTTGACATGGCCGAGGGCCGACGCTGGGTGCGCGCCCATGTGCAAGCACGCACGCGCCTGAAAGTGCTCAACCTGTTTGCCTACACCTGCGCGTTTTCGGTGGTGGCCATGCAAGCGGGTGCGCGGCATGTGGTGAACGTGGACATGAGCCAGGGCGCCATGACCGTTGGCCAGCAAAACCACCAGCTCAATGGCGTGATGGCAGGTGCCAGTTTTTTGGTGCATGACATTTTCAAAACCTGGGGCAAGATCACGCGCGGTGGGCCCTATGACTTGATCATCGTCGACCCACCCAGCTACCAAAAAGGCAGCTTCATCGCCACCCAAGACTACGCCAAGCTGATGCGCCGCCTGCCCGATCTGCTGGCGCCCGAAGGTCATGCCTTGCTGTGTTTGAACGCACCCGAGTTGGATGTGGCCTTCTTGCAAGAGCAAATGCAAGCCCTCGCGCCTGATCTGGTGTTCAAAGAACGCGTGGCCAACCCGGCCGTGTTTGCCGACGTGTCGCCCGAGCGCGCACTCAAGGTGCTGGTGTACCAAGGGCCGGGCATTGCCCCCTGACCCACGGGCGTGGCCGCTCAGGCCTGTTCGGGTGCGGGGTGCAGGTCGGTGATCAACCCCGCCTTGGCCACCTGGCCGGGCACCTCATGGCCCACGATGTACGGCAAGCCACGCGCCACCGACAGCAAACGCGGCAAGTCCATGCC
>CAIMWY010000271.1 GCA_903845315.1 uncultured Burkholderiales bacterium | reverse complement strand
TTTTGTTGGCTGGCTCGGACAGACACCCAAGCCAGCGCTTGAGGGAGCGAGGCTTAAACGTGCACCGCACGCAAGCGCATTGAGAACTCTTGCAGGGCGGCAATGCCACTGTCTTCGGCGCGTTTGCACCAAGCTTGCAGGTCCAGCGCCAACTGGGCCCGGTTGTGACCGGTGTTGAGCCACAACTGGCGCAACTCTTCACGCATGCGCACCATCTTGTCTGCCACGGGCAGCACCGCACGCGCTTGGGCCAGTTGGGCCACCACTGCAGCAGGAATTTTTTCAGCATCCCGGTGCATCCAACGCTTAGCCGCAGCCAACACAGACTCAGAGGGCAGAGAAGGCAAGCTGGCAATTTCTTGCTGCATGGCCGCGCGCAACTGGCGGGCGTAATTGGCCATCACTTCGTAGCGGTTGGCAATCACGGCTTCCAGGGTTTTTTCATCGGCGACAGGTTTGATGTCGCCAAACGCCAGCTTGGGAGGTGTCTTCTTGACTGTGGCCAAACCCAAGGTTTCCAAAACACGGATGTAGGCCCAGCCCAAATCAAACTCATAGGGCTTGACCGACAGCTTGGCCGAGGTGGGGTAGGTGTGGTGGTTGTTGTGCAGCTCTTCGCCACCAATGATGATGCCCCAAGGCGAAATATTGGTGCTGGCGTCAGGCGCCTCAAAGTTGCGGTAGCCCCAGTAATGCGCCGCACCGTTGATGATGCCCGCAGCGGTGACGGGAATCCACATCATCTGCACAGCCCAAATGGTCAGGCCAATGGCGCCAAACAACGCCAAGTTGATGATCAGCATCAAGGCCACGCCCTGCCAAGAAAAGCGCGTGTAGACATTGCGCTCCATCCAGTCGTCGGGTGTGCCGTGACCATAACGTGCCAGAGTGTCGAGATTTTTAGATTCTTTGCGGTACAGCTCAGCGCCTTGAAACAAGACAGTTTTGATGCCGTACACATGGGGGCTGTGAGGGTCTTCGGCTTGCTCGCACTTGGCGTGGTGCTTGCGGTGAATGGCGGTCCACTCTTTGGTCACTTGACCGGTGGTCAACCACAGCCATAAGCGAAAAAAGTGCGACACGACGGAATGCAAGTCCAGTGCACGGTGTGCGGAATGGCGGTGCAAATAAATCGTCACGCTGGCGATGGTGATGTGTGTCAGCCCTAGGGTGACCAACACCACTTGCCACCAACTCAAGTCAAACAGGCCGTGGCCCAACCAAAACAGGGTTGCGTCAAGCCAAGGCCAATTGGGTAACAACATGCGAAGTTTCCAGTTTTAAGAGGATTTGTTGATTTTACTTGCGGGTCCAGGCGGCAGCAAAAAAACCATCTGTGGCATGTAGATGGGGCCAAAGGCGCAAATACAAGCCATCTGGCGTGCAAAGCGATGCCGCGCTCTCGACCTTGAGCTCGGCCAAGGTCTGGACAGTCGACATCGGCACGAAGTCCGGATGGGCCGCACTGAAGGCTTGGGCAATGGCTTCGTTCTCTTCAGGCAAGATGCTGCAGGTGGCATAGACCAGACGACCACCCGATTTGAGCAAGCGTGCAGCGCTGGCCAAAATAGCGGTTTGTTTGGCCGTCAACTCGGCCACCGCTTGCGGCGATTGGCGCCATTTCATGTCGGGGTTGCGCCGCAAGGTGCCCAGGCCCGAACACGGCGCATCGACCAACACACGGTCAATCTTGCCACTCAATCGCTTGACCCGGTCATCGCGCTCATGGGCAATGGCGGCAGGATGCACATTGGAGAGCTTGCTGCGTGCCAAACGCGGCTTCAAGGCCTCGAGACGGTGGGCCGAGGTGTCAAACGCGTACAAGCGCCCAGTGCTGCGCATGGCCGCACCAATGGCCAGTGTCTTGCCACCGGCACCGGCGCAAAAGTCCACCACCATCTCGCCCCGCTTGGCGTCGAGCAACATGGCCAAAAGCTGGGAGCCCTCATCTTGCACCTCGATGGCACCACGGGCAAAGGCGTCGAGTTGGCTCAGGGCTGGTTTGCCGTCAATGCGCAAACCCCAGGGCGAATAAGGCGTCAGCGTGGCCTGGATGCCCGCCAGTTTGAGCTCGTGCTGCACATCGCTGCGTTTGTCGGTGAAGGTATTGACGCGCAAGTCCAACGGCGCCGAGCCATTGAGGCGCGCCACCAAGGGCCAAAACCCGTCACCCACCTGAGCTTTGAGCGGAGCCACCAGCCACTCGGGCAGGTTGTGGCGATGGCGCTCCATCAAATCAGCGGTTTGCACCTGGGCGCAGGCGTCCAGCCAAACAATTTCAGGGTTGCTCAGGGCGCTTTTCAAAAAATCGCGCGGGCCTGAGCTGTCGGCTTTGCGCTTGCCGGGAGCGGGCTTGCTGCCTGACGCACCCAAGGCGGTGGGTGCTTGGTGGTCCAAGTGCTCGGCAAAGCCCAAAATGGCCAAGCGACGCTCTTTGGGCCCTGAGCCTGAGGGCGCCAAGTGGTCGTAACGCAGTTTGTAGCGCAAGACGTTGTAGACCGTCTCAGCCAAAGCGGCACGCTCACGCGGGCCAAAAGCGTAGGTTTTGCGGTAGTCACGGAAAAACTTAGACACCACGGCGTCAGCTGGGTGGTCAAACTTCAAGGTGAGGCGGACAAGCTCGGTGCAAGCTTCTAACAGGGCGTTGGGATGCATGGGTGTATTGTCCCACCCATGAACGACCAAGACCTACCCCCTCTGGAAGAAACGCCCACCGGTCTGTACCGCCACTACAAAGGCGGCATGTACGAGGTGATTGGCACCGCACGCCACAGCGAAACGCTCGAGCCCATGACGGTTTACCGCGCGCTCTACGGCGCGCATGGCCTGTGGGTGCGACCCACCACCATGTTCACGGAGCAAGTGGTGATTGACGGCATGCTGCAACCGCGTTTTCAGCGCGCCAATTGAAGGCTTTGCGCAAGGCCTAGCCGGCCACGTTAGGCAAACACGCCAGCCGTGTCTTGCATCTGGGCCGAGACCTGGCCCAAGTGGTGCAAGGTGTCGCCAAACGTCAGCTCCAACTGCGTGAGCTTTTTGAAGTAGTGGCTCACGATGTACTCGTCCGTCACGCCAATGCCACCATGCAATTGCACCGCCTGCTGGCCCACAAAGCGCATCGACGTGCCCAACTGGTATTTGGCGCGCGCCATGGCGCGGCGACGCTCGGCCTGCGGGGCATTGAGCTTGAGCGAGGCGTAGTAGCTCATGGAGCGGGCCAACTCCAGCTGCATCTTCATGTCGGCCACACGGTGGCGCAGTGCTTGAAAACTGCTGATGGCCACACCAAACTGCTTGCGCATGTTCATGTACTCGACCGTGATGGCCACCGTTTTGTCCATCACCCCAATGGCCTCAGCGCACAAGGCGGCAATGCCAATGTCTTGCGCGTGCAACAAGGCCGTCATGCCATCGGTCGTGACCAAAGTGGCGGGCGCTTGGTGCAAGCTCAACTCGGCAGCCCGACTGCCGTCTTGCGTGAGGTAGCCCCGGGTGGTCATGCCAGGGGCGTTGCGGGTCACCAGGTACAAGCCCATTTGGCCCTTGGCCATGGCGGGCACCAACAAGGCGTCAGCTTGGTCGCCCGCAGGCACCACGCTTTTGGCGCCGGTCAAGGTCCACTGCCCGCTTGCCAACTCGGCCGTGGTCTGGCAATGGGCCAGTTGGTAGCGTGCGGCGCGCTCTTGGTGCGCCAGCACCACCAGCGCCTCACCCTTAGCGACCCTCTCGCACCAAGCCGCTTGCACTTCGGCACTGGCGTAGCCTGACAGCACAGCCCCCGCGATCAAGGTCTGGGCCAAGGGTTCGAGCACGATGCCACGACCCAGCTCTTCCATCACCACCATGCCTTCGACCGGGCCCATGCCTAAGCCTCCCAAGGCTTCAGGAATGTAGAGGCCGCCCAGCCCCAGGCCGGTCAACTCGCCATAGGCAGCGCGCGAAAAACCGCCCTCGGCCACCAAGGCGCGGCGACGTTCAAAGTCGTAGCCTTTGTCCACCCATTTGCGCACGGCATCGCGCAGTTGCTCTTGTTCATCTGAAAAATTGAAATCCATGTTCGTTCCTTATCCCAGCACCACTTGGGCCACGATGTTGCGCTGCACCTCGTTGGAGCCACCGTAAATGGTGGTCTTGCGCATGTTCAAGTAACTCGACGCCAGCGGCGCAGCGTGTAGGGCACCGCCTGGCCACAAGCCACTGAGCGCGGGGTCGCCCTGCCAGCCAGCCTCCATCGCTTCTTCGATGAAGGGCACACTGGCAGGCCCTGCGGCGAGCATCATCAGCTCGGTGTAACGCTGCTGAATTTCGCTGCCCTTGATCTTGAGCAGCCCGGCAATGTCGAGCGTTTGCTTGCCCGACTTCTCGGCAGAGAGCACACGCAACACCAGCATTTCGAGCGCCACCACATCCACTTCGAGTTTGGCAATTTCATCGCGAAAACGCAGAGCTTCCACACCGCCTGTGGCCGGGTCGTACATGCCCTCGGCTTTGGCAATGCGCTTCAAGCGTTCCAGCTCGCGCTTGGCCCGGTTGACGTCGGCAATGTTGGTGCGCTCATGCGCCAGCAAATGCTTGGCGTAGGTCCAGCCTTTGTTTTCTTCACCAATCAGATTCTCCACCGGTACCTGCACGTCGTCAAACCACACCTCGTTGACTTCGCACTCGCCATCAAGCAGCTTGATGGGGCGCACACTCACGCCGGGCGACTTCATGTCAATCAGCAAGAAGGAGATGCCGGTTTGCGGCTTGCCCTCGTTGCTGGTGCGTACCAGGCAAAAAATCCAGTCGCCGTATTGACCCAAGGTGGTCCAGGTTTTTTGGCCATTCACCACATAGTGGTGGCCCACACGCTCGGCGCGTGTCTTGACCGACGCCAAATCCGAGCCCGAACCTGGCTCGCTGTAGCCCTGGCTCCACCACACCTCACCACTCGCAATGCCAGGTAAAAAGCGCTGCTGTTGTTCGGCATTGCCAAAAGCCATGATCACGGGCGCCACCATCACCGGGCCAAACGGCACGATGCGTGGCGCGCCTGCGAGGGCGCACTCTTCCTCGAACAAATGCTTTTGCACGGCCGTCCAGCCCGGGCCCCCAAACTGGGTGGGCCAGCCAAAACCCAGCCAGTTTTTGCGGCCCAAAATGTGGGCCCAGCGCTGCATGTCGTCACGCGTCAAACGCAAGGCGTTGTGCACTTTGTGCGAGATCTCAGGCGGCAAGTTGGCATGCACCCATGCATGCACCTCTTGGCGAAACGCCTCTTCTTCGGGGGTAAAAGCCAAATCCATCGTGGTCATTCCTTCGCCAAAACACAATCCCTCGTTTTTAGCACGACCGTGCGTTTTTTGCCCCTGGATAATTCAAACCCCATGAAAAATATCGTGATCTTGATTTCTGGCAGTGGCTCCAACATGGCGGCCATCGTGCAAGCCGCGCGGGTTGAGCACTGGGACAAACGCCTGGATGCGCGCATCAGCGCTGTCATCAGCAACCGCCCCAAGGTCCCCGGCTTGGCCTTGGCCAAGTCCCAAGGCATTGCCACTGCGGTGGTCGAGCACACCGCCTTTGCCGCGGAGCTACAACCGCGTGAAGCCTTTGACGCTGCCTTGATGGCCACGATCGACCACCACCAACCCCACTTGGTGGTGCTGGCGGGCTTTATGCGTATCCTGACCGATGGGTTTGTGGCGCATTACGCCGGGCGTTTGATCAACATCCACCCGTCGCTGCTGCCCGCATTTCCTGGCTTGCACACCCACCAACGGGCCATTGAAGCGGGGTGCAAATTCGCTGGCGCCTCCGTTCACAGGGTGACACCGCAGTTAGACCACGGGGAAATCTTGGCGCAAGCCGTGGTGCCCGTGTTGCCCGATGACACCGCAGACACCTTGGGCGAGCGGGTGCTGGCGCAAGAGCATGTGATGTATCCGAGGGTGGTGGCGCAACTGCTGAGGTCAGTCGCTCAGTCAGCACCCTGACACGCGCTCAAGCCAAAAGTCGAGAACTCTTAGGCACATGCGCCATCAAAAACTCCATTTGGTCCGACAAGATGCGGCGGTTGCGCAAGATGAAGTCTTCCCACAGGCTGGGCACGTAGGGGGCGTACAACAAGGGCATGTTGGCTTGCTCAGGCGTGCGGTTGCCCTTGCGGTGGTTGCATGACTTGCAGGAGGTGACCACGTTCATCCAATGGTCCACCCCGTTTTGCCCAAATGGGCGAATGTGCTCGCGGGTCAGATCGGTTTCGTGAAAAAGATTGCCGCAGTAAGCGCAAATGTTGCGATCCCTGGCAAACAACTTGGTGTTGGTCAGGCTGGGTTTCAAATCAAAGGGATTGATGTTGGGCACGCCCCGCGTGCCGATGATGCTGTTGACGGCAATCACCGACAACTCGCCTGTGATGGCATTGGTGCCGCCGTGAAACACCGCCACTTCACCACCCGACTCCCAACGCACGTCCCCCGCCGCATAGTGGATGACCGCTTCTTCCAGCGAAATCCAAGATTGGGGCAGCCCTTGGGCTGAGAGTTTCAAGACCTTCAAAACACACCTCCATCACTCGAGTTGAAAACACCGATTCGGAATGCACACGTCTATCAAGGACAATATACCCTTATTCAACGACAGTTTTTTGACCCTCAGCGCCCGCCATCCAACATGCATATCTACCGAGGGTTTCATCACCGCCAACTCGCAGCCGCCTGCGCCCTGACCATCGGCAACTTTGACGGCGTGCACCGTGGCCACCAAGCCATGCTGGCTTTGCTGCACAACGAAGCGCGTCACCGTGGCGTGCCCAGTTGCGTGATGACGTTTGAGCCGCATCCACGCGACTTCTTCGCCAAGCGCTTTCAACAGCCCGAGTTGGCGCCTGCGCGCATTGCAACGCTGCGCGACAAACTCAACGAACTGCGGGCCTGCGGTGTCGAGCAGTGCGTGGTGTTGCCGTTCAACCATGCCTTTGCGTCGCAACAGCCCGAAGCGTTCATTCAAGACGTGCTGTACCAAGGCCTGGGCGTGAAGTACGTGCTGGTAGGTGACGACTTTCGCTTTGGCGCCAAACGTGCCGGAGACTACGGCATGCTCAATGCTGCAGGGGCCCAACTGGGTTTTGATGTGGCGCGCATGAACAGCTACGAAATCTCAAGCCCCGGTGGCAAATCGGGCGGCTTGCGCGTGTCCAGCTCCGCCGTGCGAGATGCCTTGGCACGCGGCGCCATGCAAGAAGTGGCGCAGCTCTTGGGGCGCCCCTACGCCATCTCAGGCCATGTGGTGCATGGCCGCAAACTTGGACGTGAGCTCAACTGCCGCACCTTGAATTTGCGCTTTTCACACTGGAAGCCTGCTGCCAGCGGCATTTTTGTGGTGCGCGTGCATGGCTTGGGCGACGCCTCGTTGACCGGTGTGGCCAACTTAGGCATTCGCCCATCGTTGGACGCCAACGATGTCAACGGCGGTCGCGTGCTGCTGGAGACCCATTGCCTAGACTGGCCGGCTCACCTAGGCGACGAAGGGGGCTACGGTAAAATCATCCGTGTGGAACTGCTACATAAATTGCACGACGAGCGCACATACGACGGTCTGGAAGCCTTGCAGCAAGGCATACGCCAAGACTGTGAGGACGCACGTGCCTGGGCCGCCAGCGCCCGAATTTGACGGGGCACGCCCGACGTACCTTGCCCCGCGTCTGTCCTTCTCGCCCCCAGCCCGCGCCCGCAGCGAGCACTTGCCCAACCCGCCTTGCCCCTGAAACAGCCATGACCGACAAAACCGCCTCCCCCGACACACGCATCAACATGATGGACACGCCGTTCCCCATGCGGGGCGATTTGCCCAAGCGCGAACCAGCTTGGGTCAAGCAGTGGAACGAACAAGGTTTGTACAAAAAGCTGCGTGTCGCGCGCCGGGGTGCTCCTTTGTTTGTGTTGCACGACGGCCCGCCCTACGCCAACGGCAAACTGCACATTGGGCACGCGCTCAACAAAGTGCTCAAAGACATGATCGTCAAGTCCAAGCAACTCGCAGGCTTTGACGCGCAGTACATCCCCGGCTGGGACTGCCATGGCCTACCGATTGAAAACGCGATTGAAAAGCTGCATGGTCGCAAGCTCAGCCGCGACGACATGCAAGCCAAGAGCCGCGCCTTTGCCACCGAACAAATTGACCAGCAGCGCGAAGACTTCAAACGTTTGGGCGTGCTGGGCGACTGGGAGCGCCCTTACCGCACCATGGACCCGGCCAACGAAGCGGGCCAACTGCGCGCCTTCAAGCGCGTGATCGAGCGTGGTTTTGTCTACCGCGGCTTGAAACCCGTGTACTGGTGCTTTGACTGCGGCTCGTCATTGGCCGAGTTTGAAATTGAATACGCCGACAAGAAGAGCGAGACCTTGGATGTGGCGTTTCAATGTGCCGAGCCCCACAAACTCGCCACAGCCTTCGGCTTGCCCAAGCTCGACAAAGACGCGTTTGCCGTGATCTGGACCACCACCGCGTGGACCATTCCAGCCAACCAGGCCTTGAACCTCAACCCTGAATTGACCTACGCCTTGGTCGACACCGAGCGCGGTTTGTTGATCTGCGCCGAATCCTTGGTCGACAAATGCTTGGAACGCTGGAAGCTCAGCGGCGCCGTGGTTGCCACCACCTTAGGCAAAACACTGGACCACATCAGCTTCCACCACCCCTTGTCACACGTGGATGCTGGCTACCAACGCACGGCCCCGGTGTACCTGGCCGACTACGCCACCGCCGACGACGGCACCGGCATCGTGCACAGCGCCCCCGCCTATGGCGTGGATGACTTCAACTCCTGCATGGCGCACGGCATGAAATACACCGACATCTTGAACCCGGTGCAAGGCAACGGCGCCTATGCCGCTGACTTCCCCTTGTTCGGTGGCCTGCACATCTGGAAAGCAGTGCCCGTCATTTTGGAAACACTGCAAAACGCCGGGCGTTTGCTGGCCACGCACACCATCACCCACAGCTACCCGCATTGCTGGCGCCACAAAACGCCCGTTATTTACCGTGCGGCAGCGCAATGGTTCATCCGCATGGACGAAGGCCCGGGGGTCTTCACCACCGACAAAGCGCCCAAAACCCTCCGTGCGCTCGCGCTCGACGCGATTGAGCACACCCAGTTCTATCCAGAAAACGGCAAAACGCGTTTGCGCGACATGATTGCCAACCGACCCGACTGGTGCATCTCGCGCCAGCGCAGCTGGGGCGTTCCCGTTCCGTTCTTCTTGCACAAAGACAGTGGTGAATTGCACCCACGCACCATGACCATCATTGACCTTGCGGCCAACATCGTTGAGCGCGGTGGCATCGAAGCCTGGAGCCGCGTGACGGTGGAAGAGATCTTGAACCAAGCGGGTGACGACGCAGTCAACTACACCAAGAGCACCGACATCCTCGAGGTGTGGTTCGACTCCGGCTCCACCTTCGAACATGTGCTGCGCGGTAGCCACAAGGACGCCTACGACCGTGCGCCTTTCCACGCACAAGGCCCAGAAGCCGACCTGTACCTTGAAGGCCACGACCAACACCGGGGCTGGTTCCACAGCTCGCTGCTGCTGGGCTGTGCCCTGTATGACCGCGCGCCCTACAAAGGCCTGCTGACCCACGGCTTTGCCACCGACGGCCAAGGCCGCAAGATGAGCAAAAGTCTGGGTAACACGGTGGCCCCGCAAGAGGTCACCGACAAGATGGGCGCAGAGATCGTGCGCTTGTGGGTGGCGTCCACAGACTATTCGGGCGACCTCAACATCGACGACAAAATCTTGGCCCGCGTGATTGATGCCTATCGCCGCATCCGCAACACCTTGCGCTTTTTGCTGGCCAACGTGAGCGACTTTGACCCATCCACAGACACCGTGGCGTTTGACGATTTGCTAGAGATCGACCAATACGCCCTGTCACGCGCCGCGCAACTGCAAGCCGAAATCTTGGGTACCCGCAACCCCAGCACGGGTGTGTTTGAAGGCGGTCACTTTGGACAGTACGAGTTTCATCCCGTGGTCTCCAAATTGCAGCTGTACTGCTCGGAAGACTTGGGCGCGTTTTATCTGGACGTACTCAAAGACCGCCTCTACACCTCGGCGCCTAAATCGCTGGCACGTCGCAGCGCCCAAACCGCCCTGCACCACATCACCCACGCCATGCTGCGCTGGATGGCACCGTTCTTGAGCTTCACCGCAGAAGAGGCGTGGGGCTTATTTGGCAACTCCGAATCCATCTTCTTGGAGACCTTTGTCGCGTTGGACCATGCCAACACTGACTTGCTGGCCAAGTGGGCACGCATTGGTGAGATTCGCAACGCCGTCAACAAAGACATCGAGGCTGTGCGCGCTGAAGGCAAATTGGGTTCATCGTTGCAAGCCAACATTGCCTTGCAAGTCAACGCTGACGACCACGCCCTCTTGAGCAGTTTGGGTGAGGATTTGAAATTTGTGTTCATCACCTCTGCCATTGCACTGACGCGAGGCGAAGCTTTGGCCACCCAAGTCCACGTGAGCCCCGACACCAAGTGCGAACGCTGCTGGCACTACCGAGACGACGTGGGTCACGACACCGCTCATCCCACCCTCTGCGGTCGTTGCACCAGCAACCTGTATGGTGACAGAGAAGTGCGACACTGCGCCTAATCCACTCCACCCAACACACGCATGGCCCGTCACACCTTTCTTCGCAGCAGCACCTCTGCTTGGCTATGGCTTGGCTTGGCCTTGGTGGTATTGCTGGCCGATCAGTTCACCAAGGTGTTGGTCATCGGCCGCTATGGCTTGGGCGACGGCTTTGCCGTGACCGACTTTTTCAACATCGTGCGGGTGCACAACGAAGGCGCTGCGTTTTCGTTCTTGGCCAGCGCAGGTGGCTGGCAGCGCTGGTTCTTCACTGGTTTAGGCTTGGTGGCAGCTGGCGTGATGGTGTGGTTGCTCCAAAAGCACCCTGGACAAAAACTGTTTGGCTTTGCCTTGGCTTGCATTTTGGGCGGTGCCGTGGGCAATGTGATCGACCGGGTGCTCTACGGCTATGTGGTGGACTTTCTGGACTTTCACCACGCAGGCATCCACTTTCCGGCCTTCAACCTGGCCGACAGCGCCATCTCCTTGGGCGCTGCCTGTTTGTTATTGGACGAGGTGTTGCGCGTGCGGCGCGGGCATTGAACCCCGGCACTCAACAGACGTTGTCCAGTTAGATCACAAGGTGATGATGGTGCAACCCGTGGTCTTGCGGGCTTCCAAGTCGCGGTGGGCTTGGGCAATGTCGCTCAGCTTGTAGGTTTGGTCGATGTGGATCTTGACCTTGCCGCTGGTGACGGCTTCAAACAAGTCGTCGGCCATTTCTTGCGTGCTCTCGCGGGTCACGATGTGGCTGAACAAGGTTTGGCGGGTGACATAAATCGAACCCTTACCACCCAAAATACCTGGGGCAAATGGCGGCACAGGACCCGATGCATTGCCAAAGCTGGCCATCAGACCAAGCGGTGCCAAGCAGTCGAGCGACTTGTCCCAAGTGTCTTTGCCCACCGAGTCATAGACCACTTTCACGCCTTTGCCGCCCGTGATTTCTTTCACGCGGGCCAAGAAGTCTTCGGTGGAATAGTTGATCACATGGGCTGCGCCGTTGTCTTTGGCCAGCTTGCATTTGGCATCGCTGCCAGCGGTACCAATCAGTTGGTATCCCAAGGCCTTGGCCCATTGGCAAGCGATCAAGCCCACGCCACCAGCGGCCGCATGGAACAAGATGAAGTCACCCGCTTTCAAACCACCTTGGGGCGAGGTGCGCTTGAGCAGGTACTGGGCTGTCAAGCCCTTGAGCATCATGGCCGCGCCGGTTTCAAACGAAATGGCATCCGGCAATTTGCACACGCACTTGGCAGGCATCACACGCTCTTCGCAGTAGCTGCCCGAGGGGTGGCTGGCATAGGCCGCGCGGTCACCCACCTTCAGGTGGGTCACGCCTTCCCCCACAGCTTCCACGATGCCTGAGGCTTCCATGCCCAAACGCACGGGCATAGGGACGGGATAGAGGCCAATGCGTTGGTAAACATCAATGAAGTTCAAGCCAATGGCTTTGTGACGGATGCGAATTTCGCCGGCGCCTGGCTCACCGACGGTGACGTCGATCAACTTCATTTCTTCAGGGCCGCCGTTTTTTTCAATGATGACTGCTTGGGTCATGGAAAGTACTCCTCAGAGGTGACAAATATTTTGAAAGTCCGGCATCCTGCCACACAAGCGCATACCTCGGGTGTCACCTCGGTTATTCATGCTCGGTTAGAGTGCCGCATGCCTTTTTCTGCCCAAGCCTTGACGCTGCGTTCTGCGGGACTGCTCATCATTCCGCCACTGCTTTGGGCGGGCAACGCCATTGTGGGCTGCATGGTCCACGAGGTCGTGCCACCCATGACCTTGAATTTTTTACGCTGGTTCTTGGCCTTTGTGTTGCTGTTTCCCTTTGCCTACCAGGTACTTCGCCGCAGCAGTCCGTTGTGGCCGCATTGGAGGCAATATGCCCTGGTGTCTTTGGTGGGCTTGGGGTTCTACAACAGCTTGCTGTACTTGGCCTTGCAAACCTCCAGTCCGATCAATGTGACCTTGGTCGCGTCCAGCACCCCCGTGTTCATGCTGGGAATTGGGGCCTTGTTCTTCAAACAGTCAGTGCGCAAGCAACAAATGCTGGGCGCCTTGATGTCCATCCTCGGGGTGATGCTGGTGCTGTGTCGCGGTGATTTGCAAGCCTTGCTGCAAGTTCGGCTGATGCTGGGCGATGTGTTTGTGCTGATTGCAACCGCCTGCTGGGCGGGCTACAGCTGGCTGTTGGCACAAATCACAGAGCCCACCGAGGTTCGCAACAACTGGGCTTTTTTACTCATGGCACAAATCACCTTTGGTGTGGGCTGGTCGGGCTTGTTCACTGCGGGTGAATGGGCGCTCACGGATGCACACCTCACACTGAGCTGGCCCTTGGTCGCTGCATTGCTTTTTGTGGCCTTGGGGCCCGCCTTGCTGGCCTACCGTTGCTGGGCCTTGGGTGTGCAGCAAGTTGGCCCGGGCGTTGCAGGTTTTTTCTCTAACCTCACGCCGTTGTTTACGGCTCTGCTGTCAACCCTGATCTTGGGTGAATGGCCCGCTTGGTTCCACATGGTCGCCTTTTTGCTGATCGCAGGGGGCATCGTGATGTCGGCCCGTCGATAAAAAGCCCTTGCCGCCAACGCGTCAAGGGCTCAAGGTCTCAGCGCAGCAACTCAGAACGTGCCCGAGTAAGCCCCGCCATCGGTCAAGATGTTTTGCCCCGTGATATAGCTGGCCTGCGCAGAACACAAGAACGCGCAGGTGTCGCCAAACTCAGACGGGTGGCCAAAACGCCCGGCAGGAATGGTTTTTTTACGCGTCTCGACCATCTCTTCAACCGTCTTGCCCGCTTTATCAGCCGCACCTTTGAGGGTGATGCGAATTCTGTCGGTGTCATAGGCACCTGGCAGCAAGTTGTTGATGGTGACATTGCGTGAAGCCAATTTGGGCTGTCGTGCCAAGCCCGCCACAAAGCCCGTCAAACCCGAACGCGCGCCATTGGACAAGCCCAACACGTCGATCGGTGCTTTCACTGCACCCGAGGTGATGTTGATGATGCGCCCAAAGCCACGCTCTGCCATGCCGTCAACCGTGGCTTTGATCAACTCAATCGGGGTCAGCATATTGGCATCCATGGCTTTGATCCAGTCGTCGCGTTGCCAATTGCGAAAATCGCCAGGAGGCGGGCCACCGGCATTGGTCACCACAATGTCAAAATTTTTGCCAGGCCCACCGGCCACCGACCAAACAGCCTCACGGCCCTCGGGCGTGGTGATGTCCATGGGCACCGTCAGCACGGTGCTGCCCAGTTTGCGCAACTCAACAGCCGTCGCATTCAGGGCCTCGGCACCACGCGCCACGATCACCACGTTGACGCCTTCTCGCGCCAAAGAATGCGCACAACCCAAGCCCAAGCCTTTGCTTGCGCCGCCTACCAATGCCCATTTGCCTTTGAGACCTAAATCCATCACTTCGCTCCGTACTTTGAAACAATAAACACACCGCCCAACACCAGCAAGGTGCCTAGACCAATCCAAACATTGAGCGGCTCATCCAGCACCATCACACCCAATGCAACAGTGGCCATGGGCCCAATCATGCCAGCTTGCGCGGTCAGAGCGGCGCCAATGCGTTCAACCGCCATCATCACCATCAACACCGGGGCCACCGTGCAGGCAAAAGCATTCAAGACAGCCAACCACAGCACATCCACCGGCACATCCGCAGCAGACCACGGGCGCAACACCACAAACTGTACGATGCAGCACACACTGGCCACACTGGTGGCCCAGCCCACCAAACGCATGGCCCCGATGCGCTGCACCCACTGGCCGCTGTAAATCAAATACAGGGAATAGGTCAGTGCACTGGCAAACACCAAGCTGGTGCCTAACAGCACATTGGCGCCAGCAAACGACAGCTCATGCGCAAACACCACCAATACACCGCTGTAGCTCACGGCCATGGCCAGCATGCGAATGGGTTGGATCGGCTTTTTATAGAGCATCCAACCCAGCAGCACCACCAAGGTGGGGTTGAGGTAGAGGATCAAACGCTCCAAGCTGGCGGTGACGTATTGCAGGCCCAAAAAATCGAGGTAGCTCGACAAGTAGTAGCCCACAAACCCCAAAGCAGCAATGCGCAAAGCATCGGCCCGTGTAAGAGGGTTGGCGCGCGCATGGGCTTGGCGCTCAGACCACCAACCCAGCAACAAGAAACACGGCAAGGCAAACAGCATGCGGTACATGATCAAAGTGACCGCATCCACACCATAGCGGTAAGACAGTTTGATGATGATGGCTTTGCCACTGAAGGCGATGGCACCGGCAGTTGCCAGCATGAGACCCGACAAGCCGGGTTTGAGGGGAAGTGGCATGCCCCAAGTTTAAATCTGACGGGATGACAGACCCTGTCACCGATGAATCGACCCGATTGCTACCATCGACCCATGTCCTCCCTCGAACTCACCCTGCTCTATCTCTGCGCCGCCGTGGTGAGTGTGGTGGGCTGCAGATTGCTGCATTTGCCAGCCATGCTGGGCTATTTGCTAGCGGGCTTGGTGATTGGGCCCAATGCCTTGGCGCTGGCCAAAGACTCGGCCGCCATCGAGCACTTGGCCGAGTTTGGCGTGGTGTTTTTGATGTTTGTCATCGGCTTGGAATTCAACCTGCCCAAGTTGCATCAAATGCGCAAGGTGGTGTTTGGTTTGGGGCTGAGTCAGGTGGTGCTCACCCTGCTGGGGACGCTGCTCTTTAACCTCGCGCTGGCTTGGGGCATGGCACAACTGGGCCGGCCCTGGCATGTCAGCTGGCAAACCGCACTGACCATGGGCAGTGCCTTGGCCATGTCGAGCACCGCGATTGTGGTCAAGCTCATGGCCGATCGTGTGGAGTTGGAGTCGCCCCACGGCCAGCGTGTGATGGGCGTGTTGCTGTTTCAAGACTTGGCCGTGGTGCCCTTGCTGGTGCTGATTCCCGCCTTAGCCGACATGGGCGAGCACAACCTCTGGCAAGTGCTGTCGATTGCCATGCTCAAAGGCGCTGCATTGGTGGGCTTGCTGCTGTGGGGCGGCCAACGCGTGATGCGCAATTGGCTCTACTTGGTGGCGCGGCGCAAGAGCGACGAGTTGTTCATGCTCAATCTCTTGTTCATGACACTGGGACTGGCATGGTTGACCGAGCTGGCAGGTTTGTCATTGGCCATGGGTGCGTTTTTGGCGGGTATGTTGATTGCCGAGACCGATTTCAAGCACAAGGTGGAGGCTGACATTCGTCCCTTCCACGATGTGTTGCTGGGGCTGTTCTTCATCACCATTGGCATGAAGCTCGACTGGGAAGTGGTGTTCGACAACTGGGCCTGGGTGCTGGGGCTCACGGTGGTGCCGGTGTTGGTCAAAGCAGCGTTGGTGTTTGTGCTGGCGCGACTGCAGGGTGGTCCTGCCGGGGTCAGCCTGCGCACTGGCATTTACTTGGCGCAAGCGGGTGAGTTTGGTTTTGTGTTGCTGTCTTTGGGACAAACACATCACTTGATCCCTGTCCCTTGGGTGAGTCCGATTTTGGCGTCGATGGTGTTGTCCATGATTGCCACACCGTTTTTGCTGATGAACGCTGACCGCATCGTCAACCGCTTGGTCAGCACCGATTGGTTGGAACAATCTTTGGCTTTGACAGGCATTGCACAGCGCGCCCTGAAAACCGAGCACCATGTGATTGTGTGCGGCTATGGGCGCAGCGGTCACAACTTGGTCGACCTGCTCAGCTTAGAAGGCATTGCTTATGTGGCCATGGACAGCGACCCCGACAAAGTGCAAAGCGGTCGCAGCGCCGGCCACCGGGTGGAGTTTGGCGACGCCACGCGTTTGAGCAGTCTGATGTCGGCAGGTTTGGCGCGCGCCGCCGCGGTGGTCGTGACCTACCCCGACACGGCCTCGGCGCTCAAGGTCTTGGCCTGGGTGAAAGAACATGCACCCCATGTGCCGGTGGTGGTGCGCACCCATGACGACAAAGACTTAGAACAACTGCGCGCAGGCGGCGCCGCCGAGGTGGTGCCCGAGGTGATTGAAGGCAGCCTGATGCTGGCCAGCCAGACCTTGGCCCTGATCGGCATTCCCCTCAAACGGGTGATTCGCCTGGTGCAGGCGCAGCGGCAAACCCGCTATGCCCTGATGCGCGACTTGGACAAACCGCACGAAGATCACACCCCGTAACCCCCGCGACCACTCGCACCTCGCGCTGCCTCTAGACTCGGGGCCTATGAATTACTCTCTCAGGCGTCGGCTGCAGCTGGCCCAACGCCTTGTATTGCGCATGGCCCAGCGCCTGCCCAAGCCCTTACAAGGCATGTTGTGGACGGTTCTTGGGGGTCTGATGTTCTCCATGCTCAACGTCATTTCGCGCAATATGTCGCTGGCACTCAACGCGTTTGAAACACAGTTTTTGCGCTATCTATGTGGCGTGCTGATTCTGTTGCCCTTCATGCTGCGCTCGGGGGCACCGTCTTACTGGCCCAGCAATGTCAAGGGCCAATTTTGGCGAGGCGGCGTGCACTCTGCCGGCTTGTTGCTGTGGTTCATTGCCTTGCCGCACATTCCCATGGCAGACATGACGGCGATCAGTTTCACCGGGCCGATCTTCATCATGATCGGTGCGGCTTGGTTCTTGAACGAGCGCATGCGCCGTGACCGTTGGATCGCTGCGGTGTTTGGATTTGTCGGTGTGCTGGTGGTGTTGCCCCACCTGTCCAACAACGGTGGCGTGTTTCACTTGATCATGCTCGCCTCGGCCCCGGTGTTTGCCGCGTCTTTTTTGATCACCAAGGCCCTGACGCGTTACGAAAGTCCAAAGGTCATCGTGCTGTGGCAAGCCATCACCGTGGCCATTTTCAGTTTCCCTCTTGCCATGCTGAATTGGCAAACACCCGATGCCTGGCAGTGGGCCAATTTTTTGGTGGCGGGCGTCATTGGCACGGCCGCCCACTACTGCTTGACGCGCGCGTTTCATGTGGCCGAAATTTCGGCTACCCAGTCGATGCGTTTTTTAGACCTGCTCTGGTCGTCTCTCATGGGCTGGTGGGTGTTTGCCGAAGTGCCCAGCGAGACCACTTGGATAGGTGCCGCCGTGATCTTGCTGTCCACGCTGTGGATCGCGCGACGGGAAGGGCAACGACCCGACTTAGACGCCGCCAAGCCCTGAACGCCCGGGGCATCTACTGCCCGAGCACGCGCCCTTCGCGCCGCGGGTCACTGGCGCCCAGCCACACCTCTTGGCCATTGCGGCGCATGCGCACCAGGGCTTGGGTACCGCTGGTGAGCTCGCGTTCTTGCACAGCACCACCACGCGCACGCAAGCTCGCCACAGTGGCTGCGTGAAAGCGCTGCGCCTCTAACAAGGTGGCGCCACCCAACTGGCCGAAATTGGGCGAATCTAAGGCTTGCTGGGGTGTCAGCCCCCAGTGCAAGACACCGATCAAGGCCTTGGCGGTGTAGTGGATGATCATCTCGCCCCCGGGGCTGCCAAGGCTCATCAACAACTCGCCGCTGTCTTGGTCGAACACCAACAAGGGCGACATGGACGAACGCGGCCGCTTGAGCGGCTCCACCCGATTGGCCACAGGGCGGCCTTGCGCGTCGCGGGGTGCGAAGCTGAAGTCGGTGAGCTCGTTGTTGAGCAAAAAGCCCTGCACCATCTGGCGCGATCCAAAAGCGCTCTCAATGGTGGTGGTCATGGCCACGGCGTGTCCCTGCGCGTCCACGATGCTCAGGTGTGAGGTGCCAAATTCGGGCTGCGCCAAACTGGGTGCGTACTGGCTGTGCTCGCCCCGCACGGGCGTGCCATGTGGGGCTTGCGGCATGCGCATTGGCCCCATCAAGCGGGCACGCTCGCGCAAGTAAGTGGGCTCAAGCAACTGCTGCCAATCGCCACCGGGCGCCGTCACAAATGCGGGGTCAGCCACATACTGCGCGCGATCGGCAAAGGCCAAGCGTGAGGCCTCGCTGTACGCATGTAACCAAGCTGCACTTGGCAGGCCCGCATGCAAGGCGGTGGCAGGTGCTGCGTGTTGCAGCAGTCCCAATATTTGACCGATCGCCAGCGTGCCCGAGCTTGGCGGCGGAAACCCACAAATACGCAAACGCCGAGGGGGTGCCCAGGCCGCTTGCCGGGCGCGGCGGACAGCGGCGGTGGCTGCTGCGCCCGGGCCCGCAGGCAACACATGCGCAAAGCACAAAGGCTCGCGCTCTAGCGCTTGGTATTGCGCCAAGTCGTCCAAGCTCAAGCGCCCGGGGTTGCTGGGGTGCTGCTGCACCTTGCGCACCATGGCCTGTGCCACCTCACCTTGGTAGAAAGCTGATACGCCCTCGCGGGCGATGCGCTGCAACAGCGCTGCCAATTCTGGGTTGCGCAGCACGTGCCCGATGGGATGGGGCTGACCATTGGCTTGGTAAAAGTACGCCAAGGCTGTTGGATCAAGACGCAGATAAGCATCAGCCTTGAGTTGCGCATGCAAACGCGGGCTGATGGCAAACCCCTGGCTCGCCAAGCGAATCGCCGGTTCAAACAGCTGCGCCCAAGGCAAGCGCCCGTGCTGCTGATGTGCCAGCGCCAGCATGCGCAGCACACCGGGTGTGCCCACCGCACGGCCACCCACCACGGCTTGGTAAAAGCCCATAGGCTGCCCTTGGTCGTTGAGCAGCAAGTCTTCGCTGGCAGCGCCGGGAGCGCGCTCTCGACCGTCAAACGCTTGCACCCGCGCGCCTTGGCTGTGCAGCAACACAGCGCCGCCGCCCAAGCCGCTCGACTGCGGCTCCACCAAACCCAACACCATTTGCACCGCCACGGCCGCATCCACCGCAGAGCCACCGACCTGCAAGATGTCGTACCCCGCTTGGGCGGCTAAGGGGTGCGCTGCTGCCACCGCCCAACGCTGGCTCACCACATCGGTTTTGCGCTGCAAGCCCGTGGCAATTTCGGGTTGCACCGAATCCAATTCGACCGACACGGCCACCGAACTCCACCCCACCCACAGCCAGACCGCCAGCAGGCGCCACCAGCCATTTTGCTGGGGTTGACGTTCACAACGTGCGCTCATGCCATACCACTGCGTGTGCGCATTGAACAAGGTGAATTGGTTTAAAAACCTGCGGCCAAGCCGTCACGACGCGCGTCGCTGGCCACCACATAGCCTTCCACCTTGGGGTCACCGGCACGCCAGATGAACTGACCCGCCCCAAAGTCTTGGTAGCTGTCGTTGATCACCTCCACCCGGTGACCGCGTGCCTGCAAGCCCGCCACGGTGTCGTGGTTCAGGTTGGACTCGACGTTGATCTCCAGCCCTGCGTTGTAGCGCCAGCGCGGCGCGTCGCACGCCGCTTGCGGGTTTTGTCCGTAGTCCAGCATCCGCACCAAGGTCTGCATGTGGCCTTGCGGTTGCATGTTGGCGCCCATCACGCCGTAGCTCATCACCGGTTGGCCGTCTTGGGTGAGGAAGGCAGGAATGATGGTGTGGAAAGGCCGTTTGCCAGGGGCCACCAAGTTGGCGGGGTTGAGGCCCTGCGCATCGAGGCTGAAGCCGTGACCACG
>CAIMWY010000270.1 GCA_903845315.1 uncultured Burkholderiales bacterium | reverse complement strand
GGACAGCCCGCAAGCCCAAGCGCTCATGCTGTTGCTGGCCAAATACCCAGAGATGCTGAGCGCCGCAGCGCACGACTTTGCGCCCCACGACGTGACCTTCTACCTGCGTGACTTGGCGGCCAGCTACCACAGCTACTACGATGCCGAGCGCATTTTGGTGGACGATGAAGCGGTCAAAAGAGGACGCTTGGCCCTGGTCGCGGCCACGGCGCAGGTGCTGCACAATGGGCTGAAGGTTTTGGGCGTTTCTGCCCCAACCAGCATGTGAGGGGCTCACCATGCGGCACACAACTTCAACGAGGCGGGACATGAGACAGCAGCGCGGCTCAACCTTGGTGGGCTTCATCATCGGTTTGGTGGTGGGACTGGCAGTGGCTTTGGGCGTGGCGGTCTACGTCACCAAGGTGCCGATTCCGTTCATGAACAAAGGCCAAGGCCGCAACATTGACCAAGACGCAGCCGAGGACAAAAAGAACAAAGACTGGGACCCCAATGCGCCGCTGTATGGCAAAAACCCTGCCAAGCCCAGTGACAAGGGCGATGGCGTGGATGCCAAGTCCGATGCATCTTTACCTTTGCCTACACCTGCGACCAAGCCCGATGCTGCAGCCAAGGTCGACCCCAAGAGTGCGGACCCGCTGGGTGACTTGGCCAAAGCCAAGTCAACAGAGGCAAAGCCCGTTGAGGGCAAGTCGGCCGATGGCAAAGCCGTAGAGTTCAAACCCGCTGTGGCAGGGGGTGACCCCTTCATCTATTTTGTGCAAGCAGGCGCATTTCGAACCAATGAAGAGGCTGAGTCGCAGCGCGCCAAACTTGGCATGTTGGGGCTTGACGCCAAAATCAGCGAACGCGATCAGGGTGGACGCACGGTCTACCGTGTGCGGGTGGGGCCCTTGGACAACAAGGCCGAAGCCGAGCGGGTGAGAGACAAGTTGGAAACAGCACATTTAGATTCCGCCATGGTGCGGGTACAGCGTTAATTTTTAAATTAGAGGTGTCTATGAAACGTCGTGATTTTTCCCTGGCCGCATTGACTGCTGCCTCGTCTGCTTTGTCGTTGACCGCGCAGGCACAAGCCAAAAAGCCCGAGGAAGGCATCGACTTTCTGGCCCTAGACAAGCGTGTGCCCACGGAAGTGGGCGAGGGCAAGATCGAAGTGATTGAGTTCTTTTGGTACAGCTGCCCACACTGCAACGCGTTTGAGCCACGCTTTGCGTCGTGGCTCAAGGCCGCCCCTAAAGATGTGGTGATTAAGCGGGTGCCGGTGCGCTTTCGCGATGACTTTGAAGCCCAGCAGCGCGCCTACTTTGTGTTTGAAGCGTTGAACATGGTCGACGCCATACACGGCAAGCTGTTCCATGCCATTCACACCGAGCGTCAATCGCTCAACACCTTGGCCGCACTGTCGGCCTGGACCGATAAAAACGGAATCCCTGCAGCGAAGTTCACCGACACGTTCAACAGCTTTGGTGTTGCCACCAAAGCCCGCCGTGCCACACAGCTGCAAGAGGCCTTCAAGGTACAAGGCGTGCCAGCCTTGGGGATTGCCGGACGTTTCTACACCGATGGCTCGCTCACCCAAACCATGGACCGGGCCTTGCAAGTGACCGACTATTTGATTGGGGAAGTCCGACGCGGACGTTGAGCTTGGCTCGGTGGCTCGGTGCTGGGGGGTGGTTAGAATCCACCATCAAATAACAGCAATATTCGTGCCTTGACTTCATTTGCTTCTTTCTCGTTGGTTGTGCTCATGGCCGTGGTGCCTGCGTCAGCGTTCGCAGAAAAAGCCGACCGAGACAAACCGCTCAACATCGAGGCCGATAGCTTGCTCCACGATGAGCTCAAGCAGATCAGTGTCTTCAAAGGACGCGCGGTGTTGACCAAGGGCACGATGGTGATTCGGGGCGAACGCATCGAGATTCGCCAAGATGCTGACGGATACCAGTTCGTGCTCATCCTGCCCGAGCCCAATAAACGGGCGTTTTTTCGGCAAAAGCGTGAAGGCGTGGACGAGTACATGGAAGCTGAAGGCCTGCGCATCGACTACGACGGGCGCAGCGACCAAGTCACCCTCAATGACCAAGCCGAAGTGCGCCGCTACCGTGGCGTCGTGTTGGCCGACCAAATGTCGGGCAAGCGCATCGTCTACAACAACCTCAGCGATGTGTTCACCATCGATGGCCAAAAAGCTGGAGACGGCGGCAAGTTCGGCGGCACACGGGTTCGCGCCACCCTGGCGCCGCGCAGTACAGCGGCGGATAAAAAGTGATCGCGACGCTCTCTCCCGCCGCCTCTGCCGATACGTCGGTGAGCCGCCTTGAAGCCCTGCATTTGCAAAAAGCCTATGGCAGTCGCAAGGTGGTCCACGATGTGTCGATTGCTGTCTCTAAAGGCGAAGTGGTGGGTTTGCTCGGCCCCAACGGCGCTGGCAAAACAACCTCGTTTTACATGATCGTGGGCTTGGTGCGCGCCGATGCAGGCAGCATCACCATCGATGGCCAACCCGTCACCCATTTGCCGATTCACCGCCGTTCCCGTTTGGGTTTGAGTTACTTGCCGCAAGAGGCCTCAATTTTTCGCAAACTCAATGTGCAAGACAACGTGCGCGCTGTGTTGGAGTTGCAGCGTGACAACCAAGGTGCGTCGCTGAGCGAAGACGACATAGACCGTCGCCTGACCTCGTTGTTGCAAGAGTTGCGGGTGGAACATTTGCGCATGTCACCTTCTGTGGCTTTGTCCGGGGGCGAGCGCCGCCGGGTGGAAATTGCCCGCGCCTTGGCCACCCAACCTCGCTTCATCTTGTTGGACGAGCCGTTTGCTGGCATTGATCCAATTGCCGTGATTGAGATTCAACGCATCATTGGTTTTTTGAAAGCACGTGGCATTGGCGTGCTCATCACCGACCACAATGTGCGCGAGACCCTGGGTATTTGCGACCACGCCTGCATCATCAGCGAGGGCCGCGTGTTGGCTCAAGGCAAGCCGGCAGAGATCATAGAAAACGCCGATGTGCGGCGCGTCTATCTCGGCGAACACTTCCGCATGTAGCCATGCCCTCCATGCACACTCTATGAAGCAAGGTCTCTCCTTACGTGTCTCACAGCACTTGGCACTCACGCCCCAGTTGCAGCAGTCGATCCGTCTGTTGCAACTGTCCACGCTGGAGCTGAGCCAAGAGATTGAGCAAATGCTCGACGAGAACCCGTTTCTCGACAAAGAGTTTGAGGACGCGCCGCGCGAAGAGTTTGGCTTGAATCAGGCCGATGCCCCGGCGCAAGTCGACGATGCCGAACCTGCACGCGAAATGGCGGCCCTGGATACGGTGTCTGAAATAACGGTCGACAACTCCGCCAGCGACACCGAGCCCAGTGTGGACGGCGTGGCCGAGAGCTGGGAAGGAGACGGCAGCGTGGAATTTTCGGCCGACGACTCCGAATGGGGAGGCGACGCCCCCGCGCACAACAACACCGGCGGTGACGATGCCGCCGACGCCACCGAGTTGGCGCGCAGCCAAGAATCGTTGGCGTCGCATTTGCACCGCCAAGCCTTGTCCTTGCGGCTGAGCGAAACCGACCGCTCGGCCCTGCGTTACCTGATTGAAAACCTCAACGACGACGGCTACTTGGAAGACTCCTTGCGCAGCTTGGCGGAAGGTTTGGCGGGCGACGACCAAGAGCAACTTGAAGAGCTGGGGCATCGGTTCCAAATGGCGCTGCATTTGCTGCAAAGCCTAGAGCCCGTGGGGGTGGGGGCGCGCGACTTGGCCGAGTGCCTGTGCCTGCAGCTCAAGGCCTTGAAGCCCACCGGCGAAGAAGCGCAGCAGGTGTGTGATGTGGCCTTGCGCATGTGCCAACAACCGCTGGAGTTGTTGGCCAAGCGCGACATCAAACGCTTGATGGTGGCCTTGGGTGACAGCGAGGCGCACATCAAAGCCGCGATACCTCTGATTGCCCGACTCGAACCCAAACCCGGTCGGCGCTTTGCCGATGTGGAGCGGCATGTGGTGGTGCCCGATGTGTTGGTGACACGCATGGGCAAATCGCCCACGCCCAAATTTCGCGTCATGCTCAAT
>CAIMWY010000269.1 GCA_903845315.1 uncultured Burkholderiales bacterium | reverse complement strand
GACAACCTGGTGTGGGTGGTCAACTGCAATCTGCAACGGCTGGACGGGCCGGTGCGGGGCAATGGTCGCATCATTGACGAGCTGGAAAAACTGTTTCGGGGCGCCGGCTGGAACGTGATCAAGCTCATCTGGGGAAGCGACTGGGACGGCCTCTTCGCCCGCGACACCAGCGGCGCGCTGGTGCGTGCCTTTGCCAACACGGTGGACGGCCAGATGCAAACCTTTGCCGCCAAAGACGGGCGCTTCAACCGTGACACCTTCTTTGGCCAAAACGAAGAACTCGCGCGATTGGCGCAAGGCATGACCGATGAGCAAATTGACCGCCTCAAACGTGGCGGCCACGACCTGGTGAAGATCCATGCAGCGTATGCCGCAGCGGCCAATCACCAAGGGCAGCCCACAGTGATCTTGGCGCACACCAAAAAAGGCTATGGCATGGGCTCGGCCGGGCAGGGCAAGATGACCACCCACAGCCAAAAGAAACTTGACGAGACGGCTTTGATTGAATTCAGAAATCGCTTCAACTTGCCATTGACCGATGAGCAAGCCACGCAGTTGCATTTCTTCAAGCCCGCCGACGACAGCGCAGAGATGCACTACCTGCATGCACAGCGGCAACGACTGGGCGGCTACATGCCGCAGCGACACACCCAGGCCGATGTAGTGCCAGTGCCCGCCCTGGCCCAGTACGCCAGCTTTGCAGTCAATGCAGCGGGCAAAGAAATGTCCACCACCATGGCCTTTGTGCGCTTGCTGGGCAACTTGCTCAAAGACCCTGCCTTGGGGCCTCGCATCGTGCCCATCGTGGCGGATGAGGCGCGTACCTTTGGCATGGCTAACTTGTTCAAGCAGGTTGGCATTTACTCCAGCGTGGGCCAGCGTTACGAGCCAGAAGACATCGGCTCGGTGCTGAGTTACCGCGAAGCCTTGGACGGTCAAATTTTGGAAGAGGGCATCAGCGAGGCCGGTGCCATTGCCAGTTGGACGGCGGCTGCCACCAGCTACAGCGTGCATGGCTTGGCCATGTTGCCGTTCTATATTTACTACTCAATGTTTGGCTTTCAGCGGGTAGGCGACGCCATTTGGGCAGCAGCTGACCAACGGGCCCGTGGCTTCTTGTTGGGCGCAACGTCAGGACGCACCACGCTGGGTGGAGAGGGCTTGCAACACCAAGATGGCAGCAGCCATTTGGTGGCGGCCACCATTCCCAATTGCCGTGCCTACGACCCGGCGTATGCGGGCGAGATGGCGGTGATCGTGGACCACGGCATGCGTGAGATGTTGGTGGAACAGTGTGATGTTTTTTATTACGTCACCCTGATGAACGAAAACTATGCCCAACCTGATTTGCCAGCGGGTGTGGAGCAAGACGTGATTCGTGGCTGCTACAAGTTTCGAACGTTCGATGTGGCCAAGCCCAAAGCGCAACGTGTGACCTTGATGGGCTCAGGCGCGATCTTGACCGAGGTGTTCAAAGCCGCTGAGGAGCTGGCAGCGCATGGCATTGCCAGCGATGTGTTCAGCGTCACCAGTTGGAGCGAGTTGGCCCGTGATGGTCTGTTATGTGAAAAACGTGCCTTGACGGGTGAGGCCAAGCCCGGGGTGCCGTTTGTGCAGCAGCAGTTGGCGCACAGCCAGGGCCCCATCGTGGCGGCCACCGACTATGTGCGTGCGGTGCCAGAGAGCGTGCGTGCGTATGTGCCCGCAGGACGTCGTTACCTGAGCCTGGGCACCGACGGGTTTGGTCGCAGTGACACGCGGGCGGCTTTGCGTGCCTTCTTCCATGTGGATGCCGCCAGCATTGTCAAAGCCGCGTTGCATGCCTTAGGGTAGGGTGTGTTGCAGGGCTCGGTTGAAGTAGCTCAAGTCCAAAAACTTTTCGGGGGCCGGTGCTTTGCCGCCCCATTGGCCTTCGATCTCGGCGCGCAGGGCCAAGACGTTTTTGAAGCCTTGCATGTCCAGCGCGCAGTCTTTGGACAAGCCGCTGCCCGAAAGGTCGTTCAAGGCTTGGTAGGTCATCTCGGCTTTGTTGGCATCGAGCTTCAACTCACGCGACAACACCTTCAGGGTGAGTGCTTTTTGCACCGGGTCTTGCGCCGCGCGGCAGCCTTCGATGTACGCCGCGACATAGCGCTCCACCGCAGAGGCGTTGGCAGCAGCCCATGGGCGCATCACAAAAATTCCACCCGCTTGGTAAGGGCCATACAAGGCGGTGGTGGTGCCCAGGCTTTTGGCACCACGTTCTTTGGCCAAGAAGTTCCAAGGTGGGTTGAGCAGGGTGGCGGCTCCCGCAGGGGTGTCGAGGCCTTTGGTGCGCGCTTCTGAGCCACCCAAGGGGTCCAGCTTGTAGTCTTTGCCGTCCACCAAGCCTGCATCTTTCAAAATCTTGCGACCAATCAGGGCGTAGGCTGTGTCGGGTGCGTCCACCACGTAGGTGCGACCCCGCATGTCCGACGGCTTGTTGATGTCTTGTCGCACCAACATTTCGTTCATGCCGCCGTCACCGCCAGACAGAATGACCACATCTTTTTGGGCAACCTCAATCATGGCAATGGCGTTGTCGACGGCCGCATGCGCAATCTCAAATTTGCCTTCGGCCAAGCCCGCACGTTGTTGGTCTGAGTTGGGTGTGAATTGCATCACCGGGGTGATGCCACGGCGTGCAAAGTAGCCTTTTTCCATCGCCATGTAGATGGGGATGTTGCTGGCACCACGGAACACATTGACGCGCAAGGTGACAGGGTCATTGGCGGGCGCTTGGGCCACAGGGTTGGTGCTGCAAGCAGCAAGACACAGGGTGAGGGATGCCGTGATGAGTTTGTACATGGTCTCTTTGATGTTTAGCGAATGTATTGTTCGCAGGTTTTTTTCTTTTTGTCGTCGGAAATGCGTTTGCAGTATTTCACATCGTTGTTGGTTTTGGCGAGACACCTGTTTTGAAGGTCGCTGTTGCCAATGCGTGAGCATAGATCTGCATTGTTGGCGTCCATGGCTTGGCAATACGCCTTTTTGTCTTTGTCAACGATGCCGTTGCACCCGGCATAGTCTTCTTTTTGAGAATAGCCAGAGCCCGTGGTGGCTGCGCTGGCGTTGAGGGCGACCAGCAAAAGTATTAAAAAGATTTTCATGATGCATTCTCCAGAGGGTGAGGACTGGCGTAGTTAGATTGGCGTATCTCCCGCGAGGGTGATACGGTGCATGATGCGCTTAAAACCATGGTAGTCGTTGACTGGGTTGTGCTGTGTACAACGGTTGTCCCAAAAAGCCAACGAGTGAGACCGCCAAACGAACCGGCAAGTGAGCTCGGCCTTGACTTGGTGTTCGAACAGAAAGTTCAGCAGGGGGGCACTTTCTTGATCGGTCATCCCCACAATGCCTGTGGTGTGGGCCACATTCACAAACAAAGCTTGGCGGCCTGTTTCTGGATGGGTCCGTACCAATGGGTGTGCCTGGGTAAAGTTTTTTGGGGCGGCTTCTTTGCCATCGGTCTTGAGTCGGTCTTCGCGTGTTTTCGATACATCGGCTTTGGCCGAGTTGCTGATGCCCAGCAAGCCTTTAAGCATTGACCTCATGGTGTCTGACAGCGTTTCCCAGGCGAGGTATTGGTTGGCAAACAAGGTATCACCACCAAAGGGGGGGATTTCACGCGCTAACAGCATCGAGCCCATGGGTGGTTTTTCAAGGTAGGTGGTGTCGGAATGCCAGATTCCGCCAAAGTTGTTTTTTTCGTGTTCGAGTTTTTTGACTTCAATCACGCAAGGAAAGTTGTCCAAGCCTCTGACAAAGGGGTATTCCACGGGTTCGCCCATAGTCTGTGCAAAACGCATGAACTGCGTCGTCGTGAGGTTTTGGTCCCGAAAGAAGATGACCAAGTGTTCCAACAGCGCCGAGCGAATGGCTTGTTGCAAGTCGTTTGACATCGCTTGTGTCAGATCGACCCCCTGCAACTCAGCGCCCAAAGCGCCTGCGATACGTTGAATTTTCATGAATTTATTCTGTCACAGCCCGTATTTTTTGGGAACCGTGTTTGTCCGCCCTGTGACAAGATAAAAACGGCGTTCGTGCCATCCTTTCGCCACTAAAAATTCAGGAGACAGTGTGTTCAAAACCATCACCAAAACCATGATCTTGGGTGTGCTCTGCTTGACGGCGCAGACTCATGCACAAGATTTTTTGTCGCGTCCGGTGAAGATTGTTGTGCCACAAACACCGGGTGGCGCATCCGATGCCTTGGCGCGCATCGTGGGACAAAAGTTGAGCGAGAAATGGCAGCAGTCAGTGGTGGTCGAAAACCGCGCTGGCGCTGGGGGAAACGTTGGCATGGAATACGTGGCCCTCGCTGCGCCCGATGGTCACACTTTGTTGATGAGCTATGTGGGTTCCCACGCCATCAACGCATCGCTGTATAAAAAACTTCCGTTTGATCCAGAGAAAGATTTCGCACCCGTGGCCACCTTGGCGACCTTGCCGTTTGTCTTGGTGGCGCGCCCTGATGCCCAGTTCAAATCGGTGAAAGAGTTGGCTGAGCAAGGCAAGAAAACGCCTTTGACCTTTGGCTCCGCAGGCAATGGGTCGGTGAACCATTTGTTGGGGGTGATGTTCAACTCAGCAGCGGGCACGAAGCTGGAACACATTCCTTACCGGGGTGCCGCACCTGCTATGCAAGATTTGATGGGCGGACAAATCAACATGGTGTTCACCAGCTTGCCTTCGGTGGCTGGGGCCATCAAGAACGGTAGTTTGCGTCCTATTGCCCTGACCAGTGGTGCGCGTTCCTCCAACTTCCCCAGCATCCCCACGATTGCGGAGGCGGGCTTCAAAGAGTTCGACGTGTCGCCTTGGTTTGGTTTGTTTGCCCCAGCCAAGACATCTCCAGCCGTGGTGCGTCGCATCAACCAAGACATCCAAGAGGTGTTGAAGAATAAGGAAGTGATCGAAAAGTTCAATGCACAGGGCGCTGATGTGTTGATCACCCAACCCACTGAGTTTGGGATCATGCTGAAAAACGACCTTGTCAAATGGGGCGAGGTCGTCAAAGCCTCAGGCGCACAGCTCGATTGATGCGCCTGTGCGTGCTGCCCCTCAGGACCGGGCGGGTAACACCACGTTGACGGGTTTGCCTCCGCTGGCTTTGCCCGTGATGGGTGGCTTGGGCAAGCGGTTTTCTCCAGGCTCAATCACAAATGTGTAATCCAGCGAATACCAGTCGCCCTTGACTTGTGGGTCTGGGGCCGGTGTGTCGGTGTGTAGCACGTAGTGACCCACCAAGGCTTGGGTGACGGCGAATTGCACATCGGTTTCCAAGAATGGGTCATCGCTGGAGTAGACCTGCGAAAACTGAGTCTTGTATCCAGGCTTGTTGACCATGAAATGGATGTGCGCAGGCCGCATGTTGTGACGACTTTGCGCCCTCAACAAAGCCCCAACTGGCCCACTCAGGGGAATGGGGTAGCCCGCAGGCTTGATGCTTTGAAACGCGATGTGGCCCTGGCCATCGGTGGTGAAATTGCCACGCAAATTCATGTCGGCTTGTTCGGGATCTTGGTTTTCATAAAACCCCTCGGCCGAGGTGTGCCACACATCCACTTCGGCATCGCCCACGGGCTGTCCTTGACGGTCGCGCACCCAGGCGTTGACGAAGATGGGTACGCCTGTTGTGGGTGAGCGAACCAGCGATGACCCCAAAGCCATGCGCGGCGCGTCTTGACGCCAAAACGGCCCCATCAAATTGGCCGTTGTTTCGGATTGACCGTTGTCGCCGTTGTTGAGCAAGCACACCAGCGATGACAAGCCCATGGAGCCCGCAGCCAGCACCACCTCGTTGTGCGAGGGCGTGGTGAGCTGGCCGAGTTGGGCCACCAAGCCACAGACTTGGTGAAACTCGGCTTCGGTGAGTTGGGCGTCGCGTGCAAAGCCATGCAGATGTATCACTGCGGCTTTCATGATGGTTTTGAAGCGTTCGTCGGTCGCGTGTTCTAGCTCCGCCAAAACTGCCGTGGTGACGTCTTGCTGGTTTTTGATGATCATGGCTGTTCGGTTTTACGTGAAATGGTTTGAATGCGCAGGCGTTTCTGGATCGCTGTGGGTGAGGTAGTCCCACATACGCTCCACAATGCCGCCGTTCCAAGTGGCGCGCTCTTGGGCCTCTTGGGATGTGTTGAATACTTGTGTGTCGGCATGGCCTGCTGCAAGCACCGCGTTTTCGACACGGCCTGCATCTTCCAAGAACCAGGCCAAGACCAAGGCTTTTTGAATCGAGTCGGCCACGGTCACTGCACCATTGACACTGAC
The DNA here is from genome assembly GCA_903845315.1 of uncultured Burkholderiales bacterium. The sequence goes on along the minus strand of CAIMWY010000269.1, from coordinate 19,331 downwards.
CACAACTGCAGGAGCGTCACTCAATGTGTCGACCACCCCCTCGGCGGCGGCTTCGTTGCGCACCAAGGCTGTGTGTTCCCATCTGGGTACTCGAGGATAGAAATAGCTGGAGAACCCGTGACGTGCGTTGGGGGTCAACTTCATAGCGGCTAGGGCCATCACATGCGGTGGGAAAAATCGGCAAATGCCGTTCACATCGGCGCGTCGTTTGTAGACCTGCTGATGGATGCGTACCTCACCCAACACGCCCTCGGGCAGCGGGGCGTTGACCGACACCACCGTGCCTGCATCTTTGGGGCTGAGCAAACCCATAGGCCGCGGGGCACACACCAAGAAGTGCTCGGCATCGAGCCTGAGGCTGCAGTGTCCGTAGGCAGTGGCCAAACCGGCGCGTGCCAATGCGCGTCCTGTGGTTCGCACAAGGAGTTCTTGTGCAGGCGTTGAAGTTGGTGTTGTCATCAGGTTTTGAATTCAGCAATATCGGGCACCGAGCCCCACATGCAAAACGATTTGGTATCAAACGGAAATTGCCTTGGCATTTCGTAGGGGTCGGTCATCATGCGCACCCCGCTGGAGAACTCGTAGACCATGCCGTCGGGCCCTTCAAAGTACAAGAACATCGCGCCCGATGTGGGGTGACGCCCCGGGCCAAATACCACACGCACGCCATGCTTTTGCAGCAAATACCAGGTGCGCATGATGTCGTCGATGGATTCAACCTGGTGGTTGATGTGTTGGACCCCGGCAAAGGTGGAGGGAAACAGGGCTATCTTGTGGTGCACTTCGTCAATGCGCAGCAGGGGGGCTTGCCCAATGCGGTCACTGACCTTGGCGCTGAGCACCTCGGTCCAAAATTTTTCATCGCGCACGGGGTTGGTGGTGCGCAATCCTACGTGGGAAAAGCCCGTACTGCCCGTGTCTCGAGTGGGAAAGAAGCGCACGCCACAGTGATGGGGTCGAACCACCAAGTCGATCGAGTTGCCGCTGGGGTCTTTGAAGTTCAAAAACGCATGGACACGACGCATTTCACAAGCGTCGGCATTGCCCTTAGTGAAGGCGTAGCCAATTTTTTCAAGGTGTTTGGCAGCATTTTCAAGTGCTGACTCGTCGCGCAATTCAAAACCGATGGTGTGATCGCTGGGGTCGCCGTCGAAGTACACCAAAGTGTGGTCTCGGTCATCGCTGCGCAGGTACACATTGTTGCCGTGCTTGGGGTTGCCGATTTGTTCACCCACACGCAGGCCCAGGATGCTGTCTGCGTAGCGGGTGGCACCCTCTAAATCGCGGGTGCCTAGGCGGACGTAGCGTATGTCGTGAAGGTGAATCATCTCAGTGCTTGGTATGGTTGAACACCCAATAGTAGACACCATTGAGCTGTTTCTGAAAACCGCTACAGTGCTGCGATCAACGAGTTATGACGCGGTCTGGCATGGCTGCAATTGGACTCATTCTTTGTCATTAAATCAGGGAGAAAAATACATGATGAACGAAGCAGAAAGACAGCAAGCGGTTGAGCGTTTGTTGCAGGCCGAACAAAACCGCAAGCAAGCCACCTTGTTGTCGGAAACGTTTCCTCATATCCAACTCGAAGACTCCTACGCCATTTCAAGTGCCGTGGCGCAGCGCAAAATTCAACAGGGCGCCAAGTTGATTGGCCACAAAGTGGGCTTGACGTCCAAGGCCATGCAAGCGTCTTCCAAGATTGATGAGCCCGATTACGGCCACTTGCTTGACACCATGTTGATTGCCGAAGGCGCCAAAGTGCCGCACGCCAACTTTTGTTTGCCTCGAGTGGAAGTGGAGTTAGCGTTTGTACTGGGCGAGTCGCTCAAAGGGCCTGGCATTGGCTTGGTTGACGTGTTGCGTGCCACCGAGTACGTGGTGCCAGCGCTTGAAATTGTGGATGCACGCTTGGTGGATCAGCGCAAAATTTACGACACCGTGGCCGACAATGGCGCTGCTGCTGGCTTGGTCCTGGGGGGGCGCCCGGTTCGTCCCTTAGACGTCGACCTGCGCTGGGTCAGTGCCTTGATGTACCGCAACTCAGACATTGAAGAAACGGGTGTGGCTGCCGGGGTGCTGGGGCATCCAGCTTTGGGCGTGGCCTGGTTGGCCAACAAACTTGGGCAGCATGGCGTGACCCTTGAGAAGGGTCACATCATCTTGTCTGGGTCTTTCACCCGTGTGGTGTTTGCCAGAAAAGGTGACACCTTGTTTGGCGACTTTGGGCCCTTGGGTAGCGTGAGCGTTCAGTTCGTTTAATGGACGAATTGACTTATATCAAGGTCTTCATGGCATAGGCTTCATACAGTTGCGCCCATCTCATTGAGGAGTTGGCACACATGAAGTTCATCACCGAAGCGACCATCACTGACCAAGTCATCGATGCCATGCAAGGTACACCTGACACGCGCTTGCGTGAGGTGTGCGCGTCCTTGGTTAAACATTTGCACGCATTTGTGCGCGAGGTCAAACCAAGTGTCAAAGAGTTTGAGCACGGTTGCGAGTTCATGGTGGCCCTGGGGCAATCCAGCAGTGCCAAGAAAAACGAAGTGATCTTGGCATTGGACATTTTGGGCGTGTCCGCCTTGGTGACCTTGCTCAATGATGCGCAGAATCAGACCCTGCATGACCATGACAAAACCGATGCGGCTTTGTTGGGGCCGTTCTGGCGATCCGCATCACCGTCCTACCCAAGCGGGGGCAATATTGCCCGGGGCCAAGATGCAGATTCGCCAGAGCACGTGATGTTGGTGTCTGGGGTCGTACGCGATCCGCAAGGACACCCCGTGGCTGACGCCTTGGTGGACGTGTGGCAAGCCTCACCACGAGGCCTGTATGAGAACCAAGATGACACGCAACCCGATATGAATTTACGCGGGCGGTTCATGACCGATGCGGATGGGTACTACTGCTTCAGAACTGTGCGACCTGCTGGCTACCCAGTGCCTGTGGATGGGCCATGCGGGGATTTGCTGCGCGCGCAGCACCGCGATCCATACCGGCCTGCGCACATTCACTTCATGGCGTCTAAGCCAGGGCATCAAGTGCTGGTGACGCAGGCGTTTTCTGACGACGATCCAAGGCTAGCAACTGACGTGGCGTTTTCTGTGATGGAGAGTTTGGTGGGGCACATAGACACCACGCCCGTGGTGGGATCGCACCATTTCAGTTTGAACTTTGACATGGTCTTGCACCCTGGCGAAACCTTGTTTCCAATTCCGCCATTGGGATAGAGCTAGCTTTTATTCGCTGGGTTTGAGCGGTGTGGGTGTTGTCGGCAGTTGGCTGATCACCAAAAAAGTGACCACCGAGGTGATGAGCATCACGCCCAAGAGCGCTGTAAACCCCGCCTGCTTCACGATAGGGCCAATCAGTAAAACAGCCAAAGAACTCCCGCCCAATGACACAGTCAAGCGCATGCCTGATACGCGTGAGCGTTGGGCATCGTCCACATAGCGGGCAATCATGGCGTCGGTGAAGGGCACTGCACCAAAAATTCCGGCCATGAATAAAAACTGCAGGGCATAAAACATCCAGCCATCCAGCCAAGTGGCCAATGTGATGCAAATGGCTTGGAAAATGATCACCGCCATGTAGAGCTTTCTCAAAGGGTATCGATCAATCCAATGGCCCACCAAGAGCTGAGTGAGTGAAGCCACCCCGTACACCAAGCCCAACAACGTGCCGATGTAGGCAGGATCTTGTGAGATCTCATGCATGCGCTGGCTGAGCAATTCGTAATTGCTGTTGGTGGAAAGGTTAAACAGCAAACTGCCCGTGGTCGAGGCCATGGTCATGACCAACAAAAGCTTTGCAATGGATTTGCCTGAGGTTTGAGTGTCCGCGAATTTTTTGCGGGCTGGCGCTGTACTTTCACGGGGCGTCACCAGCAGAAACAAAACGCCGCATGCCATGCACACCATGCCCGGAATAAAAAACGCCATGCGCCACCCTTGGTACTTGACCAAATAACCTGTGATCACTGCGGCCAAGGCCACGCCTAAGTTGCCGCATAAGCCGTTCACGCCAATCGTCCACCCAGGACGCTGGGTATCTTGAACCAGCATTGGAATGGCAATGGGGTGATAGATCGATGCGAAACAACCCAGCAATGCCAAAGCCCAAGCAATTTGCAAGGGTGAATTGGCTACGCCGACCAGCACACTGGCTAGGCCCATGCCAAAGAAAAAGACCAGCATCATAGGGCGACGTCCCCAATGGTCCCCCAGTTTTCCAGACGGAAGGGATCCAACACCAAACAGAAAAAATGCCGTCACGCTGTAGGGCATGAGGTCTTCCCAGCGCTCTAGACCAAACTCCAGCGCAATGCTGGAGACGGCCGTGGCAAAAATCAACAGAAACATATGGTCAATCGCATGACCAAGGTTCAGCAAAAAATGTGTCGCGCTTTTGCGTCCGCTTTTGGCGAGAAGGTGTGAAGTCAATTGAAAAGTTCCTGAAGGGTTGTCGCGTGTCGATTTTGATGCAAGCCTTAACACGCTGCGAACAATGTGCCCATTCAAGAGGAAGTTAAGGGTTTTCCCTTGTCGGGCATGAAGCCGCAGTGACAGAAGGGTTTGTGAGTCTCACCTAAACTCGCGCATTTCCAATTCACGGAGCCTTCGCCCGATGTCCATGGTTCAGTTGGCGCTCAAGCGCCCTTACACGTTCATCGTGATGGCGATTCTGATTGTGTTGGCCACGCCGTTCGCGCTCAAAAACATGGCGACGGACATTTTTCCGGAAATCAACATTCCGGTGATCAGCGTGATTTGGAACTACAACGGCTTGCCGGCCCAAGAAATGGGTCAGCGCATTGCCGCACAAACCGAACGTGGCCTGACCACGGTGGTGAGCGACATTGAGCACATCGAGTCCACCTCGCTGGCCGGTGTGACGGTGGTGAAGGTGTTTTTCCAACCCGGCGTGAACATCCAAACCGCCATCGCCCAGGTGGTCGCTTCGGTGCAAACCCAGGTGCGTCAGTTGCCACCGGGCATCACACCACCACTGGTGATCAAGTATTCGGCGTCCAGCATTCCGGTCATGCAGTTGGCGCTTTCCAGCCCGACGCTGCCCGAGAACGTGTTGTTTGACGCGGCGGTGAACGGCTTGCGCCCCCAACTCATCACCATTCCTGGTGTGGCCTCACCGTTTCCCTATGGTGGAAAAATCCGCGCTATCTCGGTGGACTTGGACACCCAGGCTTTGCAAGCACGTGGCCTCACGCCCGCCGATGTGGTGAACGCGGTGAACACACAAAACTTGATCTTGCCCTCTGGCACGGTGAAGATGGGGGACACCGAGTACACAGTGCGCTTGAATGGCTCGCCCGGTGTGTTGTCGGGCCTCAACGACTTGCCGGTGCGCACCAACGGCAACATCACCACCTACCTCAAAGATGTGGCACAAGTGCGAGATGGTTTTCAGCCGCAGACCAACGTGGTGCGCCAGGACGGTGTGCGCGGCGTGCTGTTGTCGGTCTTGAAAAACGGGGGGGCTTCTACCCTGGACATCGTCGCCAACGTCAAAGCCCTGTTGCCACGCGCTGTTCAGGTATTGCCCGACGATGTGAAAGTCACGCCCTTGTTTGACCAATCGGTGTTTGTGCTGGCTGCCATCGAGGGGGTGGTGGTGGAGGCTTTGATTGCTGCCGGTTTGACCGCCTTGATGGTGTTGGTATTTTTGGGCAACTGGCGCAGCACGGTGATCATTGCGCTGACCATTCCGCTGTCCATCTTGGCCTCAATCTTGGTCTTGTTTGCGCTGGGCGAAACCCTCAACCTCATGACGCTGGGCGGATTGGCTTTGTCGGTGGGTATTTTGGTCGACCAGGCGATTGTGACGATTGAAAACATCGAGCGGCACATTCACTTGGGCAAAGACTTGAACCACGCCATCGAGGTGGGCGCCGGTGAAATTGGTCCGGCGGCATTTGTGGCGACCTTGTGTATTTGCATTGTGTTTGTGCCGATGTTTTTCTTGTCGGGCGTGGCGCGCTTTTTGTTTGTGCCATTGGCCGAAGCCGTGGTGTTTGCAATGATCGCGTCGTACTTCTTGTCGCGGACTTTGGTGCCCACCTTGGTGATGATGCTCATGGGTGGCGTGCATGAGGCTGCGGCCAACGACAAGCCCAGCTTGCTGCAACGGGTCTATCGCAGTTTTGACACCCAGTTCGAACATGTGCGACGGGCCTACACCTTGTCTGTGTCGGCGGCCTTGACGCACCGCGCTCAGTTCATGGGACTTTTCATGGGCTTTTGTGTGTTGTCGTGTTTGCTTTACCCGGTGTTGGGGCGCGACTTTTTCCCCAATGTGGATGCGGGGCAAATTCGACTCCATATGCGTGCGCCCACGGGCACCCGCATTGAAGAGACAGCGCGCATTGCCGATGCGGTGGAGACGGTGATACGTGAGTTGGTGCCGCCCGATCAGCTGGAAACCATTCTGGACAATATTGGTTTGCCCAATAGCGGTATCAACCTGTCGTACAGCAACGCCGGCACCATCGGCACGATGGACGGTGAAATCTTGATGTCCTTGAAAAAAGGCCACAAGCCCACCGATGAATTTGTCACCTTGTTGCGCAATGAATTACCCAAGCGTTTCCCGAATGTGGAGTTCTTTTTTCAAGCGGCAGACATCTCCACCCAGATTTTGAATTTTGGTTTGCCCGCTGCCATCGATGTGCAGTTTTCCGGCAGCGATATACAAGGCAATGCCGCTTTGGCGGCAGAGTTGACCAAAGCCATTCGCAATATTCCGGGTGCGGTGGATGCCCATGTCCACCAGCGCTTGGATGGGCCTGTGGTGGACTTGAAGATGGACCGTACCCGCTTGCAGCAATTTGGCATGGGTGCGGCCAACGTGGGGCAGAACGTGTTGATTGCTTTGTCGGGCAGTTCGCAAACGGCACCAGCTTTTTGGCTCAACCCCCAAAACGGCGTGGTCTACAACGTGGTGGTTCAGTCGCCTCAGTACAAGGTGGATTCGATCGATGCTTTGTTAGGTCTCACCGTGGGCATGACGCCCAATGCCAATAGCGGTGTCAACGGCTCTTTGTTGCCGACCACGCAGACGCAATTGCTGGGTAACTTGGTGGATGTAGGTGTGGGTCGCCAATTGCCTGTTATTTCGCGCTACAACATTCAATCGGCCATCGATGTGTATGTCAGTGTGCAAGGCACAGACTTGGCCAATGTGGCCAACCAGGTGCAGGCCTTGGTCGATCAAATCACCCCTAAGCTGAAACGTGGTAACCAAGTCACCGTTCGTGGACAAGTGCAAACCATGCAATCTTCCTTCGTTGGCTTGGGTGTGGGCTTGGCCATGGCGATTGTGTTGGTCTACCTGTTGATCGTGGTCACTTTCCAGTCGTGGATTGATGCCGCCATCATCGTCACTGCCTTGCCTGCGGCTTTGGCTGGCATTGCGTGGATCTTGTTTATCACGGGTACCACCTTGAGTGTGCCGGCCTTGACTGGGGCCATCATGACCATGGGCGTTGCCACAGCGAACAGCATTTTGGTGGTGGCGTTTGCACGCCAGCGTCGCGACGAGGGCGTGCCACCCTTGGCGGCCGCGCTAGAAGCTGGTTCGACCCGTATCCGCCCAGTGTTGATGACCGCTTTGGCCATGATCATTGGCATGATTCCTATGGCCCTAGGGATTGGTGAAGGTGCTGAGCAAAACGCGCCCTTGGGCCGATCGGTCATTGGCGGTTTGCTGTTTGCCACAGTGTCAACTTTGTATTTTGTGCCGGTGATTTACGCCGACATTCATCAGCGATTGATCCATCGCAAGTCACGTCAAGAACAGGGGTTGTCACACACCCCGCAGGAGAGCTGATCCATGTCAGAAGAACGTCATTCACCGTTGGCCATTCACCCGATTCCAGAGGAAGAATCGGCTGAGTTGCTGCGCCGCCGTGAAATCATTCGCCGTAGCAAGTTGGTGGCCGTGGTCGCCTTGGTTGTGTTGGCCTTGGGGGCTGGCCGAACCGTGATCAGCCGGGTCTCCAATGGCAAGGAGCTGGAAGCAGGCGTCAAAGAACGCAACCAAAACTACGTCAAAACCACGGTGGTCCAAGTTAGCCAATCGGCACAAACGATTGCATTGCCAGGTTCCTTGCAGGGCTATATTCAGTCGCCCCTTTACGCCCGCGCTGCAGGTTATGTGAAGCGTTGGCACAAAGACATTGGCAGCCGTGTGACCAAAGGAGAGGTCTTGGCTGAACTTGAAACGCCTGAGATTGACGAACTGCATGCCCAAGCCATGGCCGATCGGCAGCAAGCCGCTGCCAGTTTGGAGGTGGCCAAGAGCACAGAAGTTCGCTGGGTCGCCTTGCGTGCCAAAGATGCAGTCTCACAGCAAGAGGTGGACGAGCGGCGCAGTGCCAGCACGCAGGCCCAAGCGAGGTTGGCCTCCACGGAAGCCAACGTGCAACGGCTCAACCAGTTGCTCAATTTCAAGCGCTTGTTGGCGCCCACCGACGGCGTGATCACCCGGCGCAATGTGGACACAGGTGACTTGGTGGATGCAGGGGCATCGGGTGGCTTAACACGTGCCTTGTTTGTCGTAACCCAAACCGACCCATTGCGTCTGTATGTGAACGTGCCGCAAACCTACGCTCAACAGGTTAAGGTTGGACAAACCGTGACGGTGACCCAGGCTGAGCTGCGTGGGCAAAAGTTTGAAGGCAAGGTGGCGCGAACTGCGGCGTCAATCGACGCATTGTCGCGCTCGATGCAGGTAGAAATTGCCTTGCCTAATAAAGGCGATGTGCTGTTGCCCGGCGCCTTTGTTCAAGTGGAGTTGCCCTTGGTCGCTAAGCCCGGCATTGCCATCCCTAACAATGCCTTGATCATTCGGGGTGATGGCATCAAGGTGGCGGTGATCGACGCAGAGCGCCGCGTGCACATGCAAGCGGTCACGGTGGGGCGCAACTACGGTGAGCGTGTGGAAGTGTTGACAGGCTTGGAGAAAGGTGCGCGCTTGGTGCTCAATCCTCCTGACGCGTTGAGCGAATCAGACCTTGTGTCCTTCAACGCCGAGCAAGACGACAAAGCAGCGGCCGAAGCCTCTGCCAAAGCCAGCGCCAAGAAAGGCACGCCGTGACCCTGCACCGTCTTTGCGCAACAGCCTGTGTGCTTGTGGGCAGTGCCTGGTTGGCAGGGTGCGCCACAGCCCCTGCTTACGTCAAACCTGAGGTGATCGTGCCGGCCAGTTGGAGCGGGGAAGGGCCATGGCGCGCGGCCCAACCTGCGGACACACAAGCCAAAGGATCTTGGTGGGAGCGCTTTGGCGATGCAGAACTCAATACCTTGGCGCAACAGGCCTTGGCAGGCAACCAAACCCTGGCTGGCGCGCAAGCACGCTTGATGCAGGCGCGTGCCACCTTGGGGATCAATGCAGCCAGCACCATGCCTCAAGTGGGTATGAGTGTGCGTGCACAGCGCTTGGAAATTTCGGCCAATCGCCCTTTAACAAACTACGCTGCACCGAATTGGCAGACCCTTCAAAACGACTACTCACCCACGCTGGGGGTGAGTTACGAAATTGACTTGGCGGGGCGTGTCAAAAGCTTGGTGGAGGGCGCCACTGCCTCAGCCCAACAAGCCCGTGCAGATTTTGAAAACACGCGGTTGATCTTGATTGCCGATTTGGCGACGAACTATTTCACCCTTCGCGCGCTCGACACCGAATTGGATGTGCTGACGCGATCGATTGGTTTGCAGCGCTCATCGTTGGACTTGGCCAACCACCGGCATGATTTGGGCGTGGCTTCAGGTTTGGATGTGGCCCAGCAACAAGCCTTGCTCGACACCACACTGACCCAAGTCGATATTCTCAAACGGCAACGTGCGGTGTTGGAACATGCCGTCGCCACATTGGTGGGAACGCCCGCGCCGCAATTCGTGTTGGCAGTCAAAACTACGCCCATGATGCCCCCAGTTATTCCGATCGGTATTCCTTCCGATGTGCTGGAGCGTCGCCCAGATGTGGCTGCTGCAGAGCGTGCGATGGCTGCTGCCAACGCTCAAATTGGCGTTGCAAACGCAGCCTTCTACCCAAGCCTGATCTTTGGGGCCAGCGGGGGTTTTCAAAGCCGTGATTTTGGCGCCGTGTTCAATGGACCGAGCTCCTTGTGGTCCTTGGGCGTGACGGCCACCCAAACCTTGTTCGATGGCGGGCGGATTGAATCCAATGTGGACTTCACGCGTGCAGGCTATCAACTGGCAGTGGCCAATTACCGCCGTGTGGTGCTCACGGCCATGCAAGAGGTGGAGGACGGCATGAGCAGCGTGAGCGCGATTGACCGTGCGTTCAATCAGGCACAAAAAGCCATCGACAGCAACCGTCGCGTGCTGCAAATTGCACAAGACCGCTATCAGGGCGGTATTGCCAACTCGCAAGACGTGATCATCGCGCAGCAATCTCAACTCAGCAGCGAGCGTTTGGCTGCACAACTGCTGGGACAGCGCTTGTTGACCTCGGTGTTTTTGATCAAGGCTTTGGGGGGCGATTGGCAAGCAGGCAATCCTGCCACCTCATCCCCAGCTCAACCCAACTGATGCGGCCTACCTCATGTCTCACGACATGAGCCTGAATGGTTGGATATTTCGCGCTGTGAAGGCACCAATGCGACAAGCTTGCCGATCTTGAAAAGAGATACTGAATTGCTGCCCGTGATTTAGCAAATCTGTTCGAATCGGGGGTGCATTCAATACCAGAGGAATTTTCCATCATGAGCCATTTGATCGTGTCCGTTGCAGACGCAGTTGCCAAAATCAGCATCAACAACCAAGCAAATGGCAATCGCATCGATATGGCGATGATCCAAGAATTAACCCAGCTGTTTCAAACCTTCAGTCAAGATCAAAGTGTCAAGGTGATACACCTGACGGGTCAAGGTGCCGATTTTTCAAATGGTCGTTTGGTCCCTCCTGCCAATCCAGACGCACCGCCGAAGACCGCCTTGGAAGTTCGCGAGCAGGTCACAGATCCTATTTTGGGTTTGTACACAGCGATCAGAAATGCACAAATTCCAGTCGTCGCTTCCATTGCCGGTGCTGCACATGGACTAGGCTGCGGGTTGGCTGTGCTGTGCGATATCACGCTGGCTTCTTCAGCGGCCAAGTTGTCTTTGCCCGAGATGCGAACCAACTTACCGCCTACGCTGGCAATTTCAGCGGTCATGCATGCCATGTCTTTCAAAGCCCTTTCTCATTTGGTCTACACCACCGATGAAATTGATGCCCAAACTGCGTATGACATGGGAATGCTCAGTCAAGTCTTGCCCGCTGAGTCTTTCGAGCAAGAGGTCTCTGCCTACTTGGCAAAACTTACCTCACGAAGACGTGCTGCCTTGGCTGCGGTGAAGGAGTACCTCAATCTTGCGCCTCGCCTGGACAACGAGACTGCTGCACGTTATGCCTCTAACCTGTTGTCTACTGTGCTGTCATCCAAGTAATTTTCTATTCTCATAAGAAGCATGACGTATGGCCTTGATCATTCAATCGAGTTTTAGGACACAAGCTCCCATTGACGTGGTGTGGCGTGTTATGACGAATATTGAGCTGGCTGCACCTTGCTTTCCAGGCGCTCAACTTGGCGAAAAACAAGAGGATGGCACTTACAAGGGTTCCTTCAATGTCAAGCTGGGCCCGATGTCGTTTCTGTTTGCTGGCAAGTTTGGTTTTGTGTCGCTTGATCCGCTTGCACATCACGCCAAAATCAATGCCTCTGGCTCGGACACCAAGGGTCGAGGTGGGGCTCAGGCGCTTGTCGACGTACAACTGACGCAAGAAGCCAATCAGACGCTGGTAGAGATCGTTTCTGATGCCACCTTGTCGGGCGCGGTGGCGCAATTTGGTCGTGGCAGCGGCATGATCCAAGCGCTGACACAACAACTGATCGATCAGTTTGCGCGTCAACTCTCGGTGGTGATTGCGCAAGACCTTGTTGTATCGATAGGTGGTGCAGCGCAACAAAGTTCCCCGACCGCTGAACCTAGCTTAGCCATGGGCGCATTGCTTTGGCATTCCCTCATAGATTGGATACGGAGTTTGTTTAAGAAGCAAACTTAAATCTCAAACCATGCGATTGATATGAAACCAGCACCCTTTGAATACCACTTGCCCGCCACCTTGCAAGAAGCTTTGGAATTGATTCACACACTAGACAATTTCAAAATTCTGGCTGGCGGTCAATCCTTGATGCCAATGATGAACTTTCGTTTTGTCATGCCTGATCATGTGATCGATATCAACCATATCGCTGAGCTCACTCAGATAGAACAACGCGGAGAAAAACTTTTCATTGGGGCCATGGCACGCCAGCATGAAATCCACACCTCTGAGCTGGTGCAAAGCTTGGCCCCCATCATTGCCCAAGCCTATGAACGTGTGAGTCATCGGCAAATCCGCAACCGTGGCACCTATGGTGGCAGCCTGTGTCACCTCGACCCATCCTCAGAGCAGCCGTGTTTCACAGCTGCTTTGGATGGTGTGATCCATGTCGCGAGTGTGCAGGGCACACGAAAAGTTCCTATGGCCGAGTGGACCTCGATGTACATGACGCCAGCCTTGAACGCCAATGAAATCATGCTGGGTGTTGAGCTCTCGCCTTGGAAGGGCCTTCATGGCTTTGCCTTTGAGGAGTATTCGCGCCGGCATGGCGACTACGCGGTGGTGGCTGTTGCGGCCATGCTGACGCTGAATCAAGATGACACGATTAGTCGTGTTCGTTTGGTCTTGAGCGGCACCAGTGCGGCACCTTGTGTGTTGACTGAATTGCAAAACGCGATGATCGGAAAAGGTCGCGAGGCTGCCCTTGGACTGGTGGCGCAGCACATCGATCAATTGCAAGATGTGATGGAAGACGCGCATTACACCTCCCAATACCGACGGCACTTGGCTAAAACATTGAGCCAACGTGCGATTGTTCGTGCATTTGAGACAGCGCATTGATGCCTGCCGATACTTTGACTCAACAAATTCCAGTGCATTCACCATGAATACAAAACATATCAAGCTTGAAGTGAACGGACAAGTCTATGAGCGCACGGTCGACGTGCGCCTGACACTCGGAGATTTTTTGCGCCATGAGCTTCATTTGACCGGCACCCATTTGGGTTGTGAGCATGGTGTCTGTGGCGCCTGTACGGTGCTGCTCAATGGTCACACGGCGCGCTCTTGTTTGACATTGGCTGTGCAAGCAGATGCGCAATCGGTCACCACCATTGAAGGTTTGGCCAATCCGGATGGCACTTTGTCTGAATTGCAAAACGCATTCAAAGAATGTCACAGCTTGCAGTGCGGGTTTTGTACGCCTGGTTTTCTCACCACCTTGACCGAGTTGTTGGGTGAAAACCTTTCTCCCACAGAGGACGAAATCAGGATGGCCATCACGGGTAATTTATGCCGTTGCACTGGCTACCAACCTATTGTTGACGCCACGCTTCTTGCGGCATCGCGTTTGCGTGCTCGTCTTGCCTCGACTCAGTAAGGATCAGTGATGAATAACGTCCGTGAGCATATCCACCAAGGCATTGGTGGAGAGAATCAAAAGTACATAGGCGCGCGCATACAACGCACAGAAGACGACAAATTGCTGCGTGGCCAAGGTTTGTTCGTGGATGATTTGCCTCTGGACAATATGTTGCAAAGTGCGGTCTTGCGTAGCTCTCATGCGCATGCACGCATCTTGTCTATTGACATTGAAGCCGCACAGGCTTTGCCCGGTGTGCACAAAATTTATTTGTACAAAGATTTACCGCCTTCAGCGCAAAAACGCTTGCCTATTCTGGTGCCCAATCCAGCCATCATCAAAGTCATGACACAGCATGTGTTGGCAAATGAAGAGGTGTGTTGCGTGGGGGACCCCGTGGCTTTTGTGGTGGCCGACAGCCGTTACATCGCCGAAGATGCGTGCGCTTTGATTGTGGTGGACTATGACATCTTGCCAGCTATGGGCGATTGCCTTGAGGCCCTCAAAGAGGGTGCTCCCACCATCCATTCATCTCTGACCACCAACGTGGCGGCTCAAGTGAAATTGGGCTTTGGTGACGCTGACGCATCGTTTGAACAAGCCGCTCATGTGGTGCGTGATACCTTTTGGATCAACCGTGGGTCGGCGCATCCCATGGAGACACGCGGCTACGCGGCACAGTTTCACCGTGCGACTGGACAACTCACGGTCTGGTCATCTGGACAAGCACCGCACCTTGAAAAGAAAAATTTGATTGAGGTGCTGGATTGGGATCCTGAGTTGCTGCGCATCATCATGAATGACGTGGGCGGCGGCTTTGGGCCTAAGGTGATTTTTTATCCAGAAGAGGCCTTGGTGGCTTTTGCATCGTTTGACATGAACCGTCCTGTCAAATGGATCGAAGACAGACGCGAGCATTTCTACACGGCCACTCAAGAGAGCGATCAATGGTGGGACATTGCCATTGCCTTGGATGCCAATGCCAAGATATTGGGCTTGAAGTTGTCCATGACGCATGACAACGGGGCCTATTTGCCCTGGGGCATCATCATGCCGTACATCGGGGTCACGACCACGCCTGGTCCTTATGTGATTGCCAGCATGGCCATCGATTTGAAGGTGGTCTACACCAACAAAAGTGCCAACTCTCCTGTGCGCGGCGCAGGACGTCCACAGGCGGTGTTTGCCATGGAGCGCATCATGGACAAGGCCGCACACACCTTGCAGTTGGACCGAGCTGAAATTCGTCGGCGAAATTTTGTTCAGCCCGAACAAATGCCCTACAACAATGGCTTCATTTACCGTGACGGTAAACCCATGATCTATGACAGTGGCGACTATCCAGCCTGTCAGGCCCAAGCCTTGGCGCGCGCAGATTACGATAACTTTCCAGCCCGACAACAACAAGCCCGCAGCGAAGGCCGCTTCATTGGCATTGGCATGGCTAATTTTGTAGAGGGGACTGGCTTAGGACCCTTTGAAGGGGCCACGGTGCGCGTGCAGCAAAACGGACGTGTCACGATCTTGACGGCAGCCGCGCCTCAGGGCCAAGGGCACAAAACCACCTTCATGCAAATCTTGGCCGATCAACTCAATATCCCGATGAGTCTGATCGATGTGGTGACCGCAGATACCAACGCGATTTCTATGGGCATTGGAACCTTTGCCAGTCGTATCACCACCAATGCGGGCAACTCGATTTATTTGGCAGGGCAGGGGGTTCGTGCCAAGATCAAAAACCTGGCCGCATTCATCCTCAAAAGTACCCCCGATCTGATCGAGATGTCTGACGGCATGGCCTTTGTCAAAGACGGTACGCCAGAGCAGCGCGTTTCGTTCAAAGAATTGGCCAAAGTATCGCAAGGCATGCCAGGTTTTTCTTTTCCTGCTGGCGTGACCAACGGCTTGGAAGATACGCAGTATTTTTCACCCACCCAATCGACTTATTGCAACGGTACCGCTGTGGTGGAGCTGGAGGTGGACAAGGAAGTCGGACAAATCAAAATTCTCCATTACGTCATGGCACACGACAGCGGCAATCTGATCAACCCCATGATTGTCGATGGACAGGTGCAGGGATCTGTGGCCCACGGCATTGGTAACGCAACCTTAGAGTGGATGCGTTATGACGAGCAAGGTCAGCCCATTACCACCAACTTTGGCGAATACCTGTTGCCCATGGCCACGGATGTACCTGCAGTAGACATCATCCACTTGCATTCCCCGTCACCTTTGAATCCTCTGGGCGTCAAAGGCGCGGGGGAGGGCGGCACCATTCCTGCAGCTGCAGCCATTATTTCGGCCATTGAAAATGCGCTGTCTGAAACCGGGGTCTTCATCAAAGATGCCCCATTAACGCCCCCCAAGTTGTATGCCCTGCTCGAACAAGCAGGTGCCTACAAGTGACGCTTGTGGGTGTTGTCTTTTAAGGAATCCTTGTGTCACCTGATTCATCCAAACGTGCGCCAACGACTGCTTCTGTCAACGCCGGTTATGCAGATTTGAGCGGGCATTTGGCGCGTTTAGATCAAGCGGGCTTGCTCTACACCATCCATGAGCCGGTGAATAAAGACACCGAGTTGCATCCTCTGGTGCGCTGGCAGTTTCGTGGTGGTATTCCTGAACACAAGCGCAAAGCATTTCTCTTCAAGCATGTGGTCGACAGTGCAGGGCGTCGTTATGAGGGGGATGTGGTGGTGGGGGCTTTGGCGGCAACCCCTGAGATCTATCGCATCGGTATGAATGCGCCTTCTCTGCAAGACATCGGCCCGCTGTGGGAGAAAGCTATTGCTAACCCGATACCTCCGGTGGTGGTCGAGAGGTCTCAAGCGCCTTGCCAAGAGGTGATCATTGAAGGCGATGCGCTCAAAGGGTCTGGTAACGGTTTGGAGGCTTTGCCAATTCCAATTTCAACCCCTGGCTTTGATGCTGCGCCCTACCTGACAGCCGCCTGTGTGATCACCAAAGACCCCGATACCGGCATTCAAAACATGGGCACCTACCGGGGGCAGCTCAAGTCGCCAACTCGTTTAGGGATGATGATGTTGGCCAATTTGCGTGCAGGCGGTTTGGAGCATTGGAAGAAATACAAGGCCTTGAATCAACGCATGCCGGTGGCGATTGTGATTGGCATGCCGCCTGTGGTGAATTTTCAAGGACCTCAAAAACTCCCGTTGGATGTCGACGAAATGAGCGTTGCTGGTGGTTTGGCAGGATGTCCAATTCGGGTTGTCAAAGCGCACGGCGTTGACCTGTGGGTACCTGCAGAGTCTGAGGTGGTGATTGAAGGCTTTGTTGAAACAGCTTTTCTTGAACCTGAAGGACCGTTTGGTGAATCGCACGGCTATGTCGCGCTGGAAGACTACAACACGTCGGTTGAAGTCACGGCCATCACACGCAGACGTCACCCCACCATCATGTCCATCATCTCGCAGGTCACACCCAGCGAGTCGAGTGTGATCAAGAAGCTGGCCTATGAACCCTTGTTTTTGTCGCACCTCAAGAATGTTTTAGGCATACGAGGCATCAAAAAGGTTATCTTGCATGAAGCATTGACCAATCTTCGCAAGGTGGTTTTTTTGCAATTTGCCCGTGGCACAGCTAAAACAGAAGTTTGGCGCGGTCTTTCAGGCGCCATGACCTTGCAGGCGGCGATTGGTAAATTTGTGATTGCGGTTGATGATGACATCGATCCCAACAACATTGATGCCGTGTTGTGGGCTATGGCCTATCGCTGTGACCCAGCGCAAGACACTCAGGTCATTCGCAACCGAGATTTAGGTCATGGCCCGCGCAGCGAACACACGCCTGCATCTGATTCGGCCATGCTGATTGACGCCACCATGAAATATCCTATGCCTCCGCTTGCACTGCCAAAGCGCGAGTACATGGAGCAAGCTAAACGGCTTTGGGAAAAAATTGGTCTACCAGAACTCACGCCTGAATCTCCCTGGCATGGTTATGACTTGGGCGACTGGGAGCCTGAGTGGGACAAAACAGCCGAGCTGGCCACCCAAGGGCGTTGGATGGAGAAGTTTGAAGATTACGTCAAGCGCCGCGACACACAGGCCAAACCGAATGTGCCCGTGAGCCGAAAGCCTACTTCTTGATATTGCCAGACTCCATGATCTTGCGATTCACTTCCAAGCCATCTTGAATCTGTGAACGAAATTGCTGCGCGTTAGCAGCGATCACCTTGAAGCCAATCCCGTCAAAGGCCTCTTTGACTTTGGGTGACTGCATGGTTGTCATCAAGGCTGCTTGCAGTTTGGTGGATACATCGGCAGGGATACCCTCCGCCGCCACAAAGCCAATCCAGCCGGTGTAGGTCCAGTTTTTTAACTCGGGCACATTGGACTCTGTAAAAGTGGGCACAGTGGGCAACTTGCTTGAGCGCTCCTTGCCCGAGGCTGCGATGGGGACCAAGCTACCGTTGGCGACATGTTGCCTGACGTCTGCCAAATCTGGCATCAGCAGACTGATTTCGTCACCCAATAAACCAATCAAGGCCGGGCCGCTTGTTTTGTAGGGCACATGCAACGCGTCAATACCTGCCATGCTCAATACGGCGGCTGTGGTGAAGTGAATACTGGAACCGCCCCCACCACTGCCGTAGGTTAATTTGCCAGGATTGGCGCGACCGTAGGCGACCAGTTCCGCCAAGTTGCGTGCTGGAATCTTCGGATGAACGACCAGCAAAGAGGGGTACTCAATCGCATTGACCAGCAAGGTGAAGTCTTTGAGGGGGTTGTAGCTGATGTTTTTTTCAAGAATGGGGTTGATCGTCATGGAGGCGGGCGAAACCGCTGCAATGGTGTAACCATCCAGCGGTGCTTTTAACATCGACTCGATGCCAATTTTTTGAGAAGCGCCCGGACGATTGACCACCACAATGGGTTGCGCGAGTACCAGCGTTAATTCTTTCGCGACAATTCTGGCCGTCAGATCAATCGGGCCGCCAGCCGCTGTGGGGACGACCAAGGTGATTGCTCGGTTTGGAAAACTTTGTGCCCAACACGCAGCTTGCGTAGCAAGAAAGCAAGTCACAAAGATTAGAAATTTTCGTTGTATGAATGTGGAGCGCATTTCATTTGGCCTTGCTGCAATGGAAAGATGCAATTGTTGAATGCTTATTCTTGATCAAACTGTTCCTCATGTGAATATGCTTACCCCTTTGCGTTGTCACCTAGGTTGATGGGTACTTTGGATATCAGGTGAAAACCATTACGACACTTGAGCTCTAGGTGCTTGAGTTGGTACACCATCAATGCTTAAATGCCGATGGCCTCAGAGAAGTAACAACGATAAAACATCATGAATTATTTTGGAACCAAGCATTCCTTGACCCCGCTCAACCCAACCTGTAATTCACAATGAACGCGACCTCGCCAGCGATTGATCTGCACCAAATTACCAAGCGAATTTATTCAAAAAATGGGGCAGAGATTGAAATTCTGAAACCCATAGACTTGCAGGTTCAACAGGGTGAATTCCTGGCTTTGGTCGGGCCCAGTGGGTGCGGCAAAAGTACCTTGTTGAATATTTGCGCTGGATTGACACCTTTCACCAGCGGTCAGTTGATGGTGGCGCCCAATCCGAATACTGGTGCGAAGGCCAAACTTGGCTATATGTTCCAAACCGATTCTCTATTGCCTTGGCGCACCATTTTGAAGAACGTTCAATGTGGTTTGGATTTTGATGGGTTGGAGAAAAACTTGGCTGAATCTCAAGCTCGGCAAATGATTCAGCAACTGGGACTTGCAGGTTTTGAAAACCACTACCCCTCTGAACTGTCGGGTGGCATGAGGCAGCGCGCTTCGCTTGCTCGCACATGGGTG
>CAIMWY010000268.1 GCA_903845315.1 uncultured Burkholderiales bacterium | reverse complement strand
GAATTCGCTGCGTGCCAGCATTGCCTGGGACGAAGCCCGCTTTGGTTTGAGCCTCGACTTGGAGCGTTTCATGATCGTTGCCACCAGCGACTTCAACATGGGCGCGATGGAGAACAAAGGTCTGAACATTTTTAACACCAAGTATGTGTTGGCTAATTCGGCCACCGCCACCGACACCGACTACGCCAACATCGAGAGCGTGGTGGGCCACGAATACTTCCACAACTGGACCGGCAACCGCATCACCTGCCGTGACTGGTTTCAGCTCTCGCTCAAAGAAGGCCTCACGGTGTTCCGCGACCAAGAGTTCAGCCAAGACCTGGCCAGTCAGGCGCTGACGGGCGACGAAGCCGCCGCCAACTCGGCCCGCGCCGTCAAACGCATCGAAGACGTGCGCCTGCTGCGGACCGTGCAATTTGCCGAAGACGCCGGCCCCATGGCGCACCCGGTGCGTCCTGACAGCTATGTGGAAATCAACAACTTCTACACCGTCACGATTTACGAAAAAGGCGCCGAGGTGGTGCGCATGATGCAAACCTTGGTGTCGCCTGCGCTCACGGCCAGCGGCAGTGTGGGCGGCTTGGCCCACACCGGACGCGAAGGTTTTGCCAAAGGCATGGCCTTGTACTTTGAACGCCACGATGGCCAAGCCGTCACCTGCGACGACTTTGCCCAAGCCATCGCCGACGCCAACCCCAACACCGCTTTGGCGCTGCACCTGCCGCAATTCAAGCGTTGGTATGCACAAGCGGGCACGCCACGCTTGCAAGCAGTCGGCAGCTATGACGCCGTCACGCACCGCTACACCCTCACGCTGAGTCAAAGCTGCGCGGCCAGCCACGGCCAAGACCACAAAGAACCGTTTGTCATTCCGGTGCAAATGGGCTTGCTCGACCACACAGGTCGCGAGGTGCTGCCCAGCCAGTTGCTGGTGCTCACTGAGGCCACGCAAAGTTTTGAATTCTACGACCTGCCCATCACCGACGGCCAGGCCCCCGTGCCCTCGCTGCTGCGCGACTTCAGCGCCCCCGTGGTGCTGGAGATGGACTTCAGCGCCGACCAACTGCTGACCCTGTTGGCCCACGACAGTGACCCATTCAACCAATGGGAAGCCGCGCAACGCCTGTACTTGCAAGCCGCCGTGGCTTGCGTGCAAACCGAGGGCGAACCCACCCAAGTGCTCAACGCGGCTTTGCTCGAAGCCTTGCGCACGGTCTTGCGCCACCCCAACTTGGATGCCGCCTTCAAAGAACTCGTGCTCACCCTGCCCGCCGAAACCTACGTTGCCGAACAGCTCGACGTGGTGGACCCCCAGCGCATCCACGCCGTGCGCGAAGCCATGCGCGCACAACTCGCGCAAGCCTTGCACGACGACTGGGACTGGGCCTTTGAGTCACACCGCGAAAACGGCAGCTACCAGCCCGACCCAGTGTCTAGCGGACGCCGCGCCTTGAGCGGCTTGGCGCTGCACATGCTGTGCCTGGACGCGCGCAGCAGCGGCGACACCACTTGGCCAGAGCGCGCCTTGCAGTGCTTTGACAACGCCCACAACATGACCGACCGCTTCAACGCCTTGAGCGCTTTGGTGGCATCAGGACACGGCTTGGCCACGCCTGCGTTGCAACGTTTTTACAGCCTGTTCTCGCGCGAAGCCCTGGTGATGGACAAATGGTTTGCCTTGCAAGCCGGTGCCCCTGACCGAGGTGGCAACGTGCTGCCCGTGGTGCGCCAGCTCATGCAACACGCCGACTTCACACTCAAAAATCCCAACCGGGCACGCAGCCTGATCTTTAGCTACTGCAGCGCCAACCCAGGGGCTTTTCACCGCAGTGACGCTGCGGGCTATGTGTTTTGGAGCGAGCGTGTCTTGGAACTCGACGCCTTCAACCCCCAAGTGGCAGCCCGCTTGGCCCGCGCCCTGGACCGCTGGAGCAAACTGGCCGAGCCTTACCGCAGCGCCGCCCACGAAGCCCTCACCCGCATTGCTGCCAAGTCTGACTTGAGCAACGACGTGCGCGAAGTCATCTCGCGCGCACTCAGTTAATTTCTAAACCTACCGCAGAGACACACCATGAGCATTTCACTCACCCGCTATCTGGTCGAACAACAACGTGCCGAAGGCCACATTCCCTCGGAATTGCGCTTACTGATTGAAGTGGTGGCACGCGCCTGCAAAAGCATCAGCCAAGCCGTCAACAAAGGTGCTTTGGGCGATGTGCTGGGCACCGCTGGCAGCGAGAACGTACAAGGCGAGGTGCAAAAAAAGCTCGACATCATCGCCAACGATGTGCTGATTGAAGCCAATGAATGGGGCGGTCACTTGGCCGCCATGGCGTCGGAAGAAATGGACACCATCCACGTGGTACCCAACCGCTACCCTAAAGGTGAATACCTGCTGATGTTTGACCCGCTCGACGGTTCCAGCAACATCGATGTCAACGTGAGCATCGGCACCATCTTCAGCGTGTTGAAAAAAACCGACACCAGCAAAGGCGTGAGCGAGGAAGACTTTTTACAACCCGGCACAGCCCAAGTGGCTGCCGGTTATTGCGTCTATGGCCCACAAACCACCCTGGTGCTCACCGTGGGCGATGGCGTGGCCATGTTCACGCTCGACCGCGAGCAAGGCTCGTTTGTGTTGACACAAGAAGATGTGCGCATCCCCGCCGACACCAAAGAGTTCGCCATCAACATGAGCAATATGCGTCACTGGGACGAACCCGTGAAGCGCTACATTGACGAGTGCTTGCAAGGCGAAGAAGGGCCACGTGGCAAGAACTTCAACATGCGTTGGATCGCCTCCATGGTGGCCGATGTGCACCGCATCATGACCCGTGGCGGTGTGTTCATGTACCCCTGGGACAAGCGCGAACCCCACAAGCCCGGCAAGCTACGCCTGATGTACGAAGCCAACCCCATGAGTTGGTTGATCGAGCAAGCCGGTGGTGCCGCCACCAACGGCCGTCAACGCATTTTGGAAATTCAACCCACGCAACTGCACGAACGTGTCAGCGTGATCTTGGGTTCTAAAAATGAGGTCGATCGCGTCACCAGCTACCACCTCAAAGGCTGAGTCGCTCACCCACGCTGGCTATAATCTGTCCTCGGTTGCCGGTGTAGCTCAGTCGGTAGAGCAGCTCATTCGTAATGAGAAGGTCGGGTGTTCGATTCATCTCTCCGGCACCAACCCCTCTCACCCATAAAAAATCGGCCCTCAGGCCGATTTTTTGTTGGCGTCACGCCAAGGCCCTACCTAT
>CAIMWY010000267.1 GCA_903845315.1 uncultured Burkholderiales bacterium | reverse complement strand
CCATCGGTGTTGACGGTGATGACCATGGTGAGCTCGCCATAGAGTTTTTGCCCATTGCGCTCAGGAAAATACAGCGTGCCACGGTCTTCGATTTTGCGCCTCAGTGCATCGTAATACTGTGCATAGGCCACCTCTCGGGTGGCGGGGCTGATGTAGTGTTTGCGTGGGCGAGCGTTGTCTTGGTCGATGCGTTGTTCAATTTCTGCCAATAACTTGAGCAGTTGACGACGTTTTTCTTCAAAGGGGTCTTGTTTGTCGTCGGGTTTTTTGGGCTGGGGCGGTGGCAGTTGGGCCAACAAATCTTTCACCTGTGACAACAGCAAAGCCTGTTGCTGTTGCAGTGACGCAATTTGTTTGTGCATGGCGTCAGCGCTGTCGCCTGACACGGTGGTGGCGGCCGAGGGCAAGGGCGAGGCCGCACGGCCTGTGCGTTGATCGCCGCCGCCGGCCAACTGGGTTTGGGCCAAGGCTTGGGCTTTGTCAGGTGCTTCTGCCACCACGCGGGTGTTGACCAAGATCACTTCGAGCGGTGTGTCTTTGAACAACCGGTCAAATTGCGCGGGCGCCGCAATGCGCAAGCTCAGCAGTGCGGCGTGCACGCCCAATGAAATGGCCAAGGCCCATTGCAAACGGGTGACACGCTGCAAGACGCTCACGCTGGGTTCACCTCCGCGACGGGTGCGTCGTCCATGTCCACCGCGATGGCAATGGGGCCGGCGCTTGCGCTGTCGTCTTCTTCCTCAGCCGGTTCGGTGCCGTCAGTGCCTTGTGCATCGGTGTTGTCGAGCAAGGCCATGAACTGGCCGCTGATATCGAGGCTGATGTCGTCGATCGCACCCAAGCGCAGCTGCACGCGGGCACCGCGTGGCAGCTCGCTGTTGCCAATCACGGGCAAGACCAGGGGCAGGGTGTCGGCGCGTGCCATGGGCGGTTGACCAGGGAAGGTTTTAAACACAGTGGCGGTGAGCTCGGTGATCTGGTGCTGCTTGAGGTATTGCAGCGTCCAGAAACGTTCCATGCCAGCTTGGTAGCCGTTGTAGGCGCTGTAGGCCCCGTCGAAGGCCGAGATGATGGAGAACAACTCGGCATCTTTGGGTTTGAACGGCGCAGCCAGAGCGGCCGTGTTGCCATGTTTCACGCAGGCAATGATTTGCCATTGGTTGACCAAGTCGGTGTAGCGCCGCAGGGGCGAGGTGCTCCAGGCATAGCTGGGCACGCCAATGCCCGCATGTGGCAGGGCCTTGGTGCCCATGCGCACTTTCACGCCTGGCAACAGGCTGGCTTGGCTGCGGTAGATGCCGGGCACACCCAGCTCATTCATCCAGTTGCCCCAGGTGCTGTTGGCCAAGATCATGGCCTCAGCCACCATCAGGTCGAGCGGCGCGCCGCGCTGGCGCACGCTGATAAGCACCTGTTCCTGACCGGTGGGTGCGAGCCCACTTTTGAGGTCTTGTGTTGCGTCTGGGCGGCTGGTGAGTCGGAAGTTGTAGTCCGGTCGGTTGAAGTTCTCAGGCTTGCCGCGCACCACCTCGCGCTGGGCTTTGAGGTGTTGCGCCAAACGGAACAAAAAGGCCAGTTGCGCGCGTGGCATGGCGGGCTCTTGCACCCCTTCGGCATGGCTGAAGTGGGCGTCGTTGAGCCAAGCTTCGGTGACGATGGCGTCGAGTTGGTCGTGGCGCAGGTTGGCCGCAATCGGCACGCGCTCGACGCGTGTGGCGGTGTGTTGAATGCTCAGCGTGGCTTCGTCGAAGGTGACGTACAGCGATACCGCCGGACAGTCGCGCCCTTCTTGCAAGGTGTAGGTTTGCACCACGGCGTCGGGCAGCATGGTGACTTTGTAGCCCGGCATGTAAACCGTGGACAGGCGCTGGCGTCCCAATTGGTCGACGGCATCGCCCGGCTTCAACGCTAAGCCCGGTGCCGCGATGTGAATGCCCAGTGTGACTTGGCCTGTGCCCAGACCTTGCACCGACAAGGCGTCGTCGATTTCGGTGGTCTGCGAGTCGTCGATGGAATAGGCCTGCACCTGGGCCAGCGGCAGTTCGTCGGCAATGGCGGGGGCTTGGATTGGGGAGAAGCCCGTGCCTTTGGGGAAGTTGTCGAACAAAAAGCGTTGCCAGTGGAACTGGTAGGCCGAGGTGATGGCGCCGGCTTGTTGCAGCAGGGCCAGGGGTGCGGTCTGGGTGGCGCGCGCGGCGTCGACCACGGCTTTGTATTCGGGCGCGTTTTTGTCGGGCTTGAACAAAATTTTGTAGAGCTGGGCTTGGATAGGCTCGGGGCACTGCCCCTGCGCCAAGGCTTGGGCCCAGCTGTAGATTTGTTCTTGGATTTGTTTTTTCTTGTCGATCGCGGCCAGGGCTTGCTGGATCACTTCGGTCGAAGCTTTTTTGAAGCGGCCTTTGCCTGCACGACGAAAGTAATGCGGCGCTTCAAACAAGCGCAGCAGGGCGGCGGTTTGTTCGGTCAGTGTGGCCTGAGCGCTGAAATATTCACGGGCCAAATCGGCAAAGCCAAACTCGTCTTCGGGGGCGAACTCCCAGGCCAAGTCGAGCTCGATGGTGAGGCTCAGCGCTTGCGCCTCGCGCATCAAATCGGCGGGAGAGGGCTTGTCGAACTTGAGCAGCAACTGGGCTGCCTTGACCTTCACCCGTTTGCCGGATTCCAGTTCAATTTGGGCCGAGCTCTCAGCTTCGGACAGCACCCGACCAGTCTGGAATTTGCCAGCTTCTTCAAACAATGCATACATGGGCGCAATTGTCCCATGCCTGCTGTTGGCAGCCGCTGTGGCGGGGTTGAATTCAAGCCAGATGTAGAAAGGCCAACACTTGGGGGATGTGCTGGGCAAAGTCGCTCAAGGCGTGGTCGCCGCCTTCGAACACGGTTTGCTGTGCGCCTGCATAGCGGGTGGCCATTTCATGCCAATCGAGTACTTCATCGCCCTTGGCAATCAGGGCCATGAAGTGTTCGGGGTGGGGCAAAGGGCCGACCACCAAGTCGCGCAGCTCAGCGACAAATTCAGGCGCAAAGAAAAAACGTTCTTGTGGGTCGTGCCAGCTGGTTTGCTCGCCGATGTAGCGGCCTAAGTCACGCGCCGGATCAACCGCAGGGTTGATCAGCACTGCACGCCAGCCGCGCTGGGTGGCGATCCAGGTGGCATAAAAACCACCCAAGGAGGAGCCGATCACAGACGAGGTCTCTGTCGGCCAGTGGGCCGTGCCCTGCGCGATCAAAGCAGCCGCCGCTTGTGGCGAGGGCGGCAGTTGCGGACACCACCACTGCACCTGAGGAAAACGCTCGACCATCAACGCCGCCATTTGGCGTGCTTTGGTGGATTGAGGTGATGAGCGGAAACCGTGCAGGTAGAGCAGGTGGGTGGTGGCTTGCGCTTGCGACATGAAGGCATGCTAGCAGCGGGTCCACAAGAGCAGGGGATAATTCAGCCATGTCCAACGTTCTTCAAAACCCCAGCCTGCGACATCGCTTGGCACCCTTGCTCAAAGGCTTTGATGGGCCGTTGGCATTTGGTGTGTTTTTGCTGGCGTGTGCGGGCTTGCTGATCATGTATTCGTCGGGCTTTGCCAACGGGGCACGCTTCATTGACCATGGCCGCAATATGTTGCTGGCGGGCTTCATCATGTTCATGGTGGCGCAGGTGCCGCCTCAGCGCTTGATGGCCTTGGCAGTGCCGCTCTACACCGTTGGCGTGGCCTTGTTGGTGGCGGTGGCGCTGTTTGGTTTGACCAAAAAAGGGGCGCGGCGTTGGCTCAATATCGGTGTGGTCATTCAGCCCAGTGAGATCATGAAGATCGCCATGCCGTTGATGCTGGCTTGGTGGTTTCAAAAGCGCGAAGGCCAGTTGCGGCCGCTGGACTTCTTGGTCGCAGGCTTGTTGCTGATCGTGCCGCTGGGGCTGATCGTCAAGCAACCCGATTTGGGGACTGCGATTTTGGTGCTGTCTGCCGGCTTGGCGGTGATCTTTTTTGCCGGTCTGAGTTGGTTTTTGATTGTCCCGCCCATTTTGTTGGGGTTGGTGGGCGTGGCGATGATTGTTGTGTTTGAGCCCACTTTGTGTGCCGACGGCTTTCGCTGGCCGCTGTTGCACGATTACCAACAGCAACGCATTTGCACCTTGCTCGATCCGACCCGTGATCCTTTGGGCAAGGGCTTTCACATCATCCAAGGCATGATTGCCATTGGCTCTGGCGGCTTTTGGGGCAAGGGCTTCATGCAGGGCACACAAACCCACTTGGACTTTATCCCCGAGCGCACCACCGATTTTGTGTTTGCCGCCTTTGGTGAAGAGTTCGGTTTGGTGGGTAATTTGATGCTGATTGGCAGCTTTATTTTTCTGATCTTGCGTGGTTTGGCCATTGCCGTCGAAGGGCCCACGTTGTTTGCCCGTTTGCTCGCGGGCAGCATCACCTTGAGCTTTTTTGTCTATGCCTTTGTCAACATGGGTATGGTCAGCGGCATCTTGCCGGTGGTGGGGGTGCCGCTGCCGTTCATCAGCTATGGCGGCACGGCCATGGTCACCTTGGGGCTGGGCTTGGGTATTTTGATGTCGGTGGCCAAGGCCAAGCAGTTGGTGCAGTCCTGATCGTTGGACCATGCGCCACAACCTGTGGCGCACAGGGTTGTTGGGTGACTCCTACAATCGCGCCATGATTTCACGCGAACCCACCCTAGAGCGTTTGGCCATTGCCCAACGGTTGTTGCTTGAGCCCTTTGGCTTGGACGAGTCCCATCTGACGCGAACCTTGGCCGAAATTCGCGCCCATCAAGTGGATGACGCTGATTTGTACTTTCAATACACCCGCTCAGAAGGCTGGAGTTTGGAAGAAGGCATTGTCAAAACCGGATCCTTCAGCATTGACCAAGGTGTGGGCGTGCGTGCTGTGAGCGGTGAAAAAACGGCGTTCGCGTATTCCGATGACATTTCTGAGGCGTCGCTGATGGATGCAGCGCGCACGGTGCGCACCATTGCTGCCGCATCCAAAGGCGGGCGTGTGAAAGTGCCCTCGCGTCGTGTGGCGTCGAGCCGTTCGCTGTACCGTGACCTCGACCCCATCGCGTCTCTTGACAGCACCCAGAAGGTGGCCTTGCTGGGCCGTGTGGAGAAGATGGCGCGGGCCAAAGACCCGCGCGTCTCGCAAGTGATGGCCGGCTTGGCCAGTGAATACGATGTGGTGATGGTGGTGCGTGCCGATGGCACCTTGGCGGCCGACGTGCGCCCTTTGGTGCGGTTGAGCGTGACGGTGATTGCCGAGCACAACGGTCGCCGTGAAATGGGCTCAGGCGGCGGCGGTGGTCGTTTTGGTTTGGACCATTTCGACGATGCCTTGGCACAAAGCTATGTGGACGAAGCGGTCAAAGCCGCCTTGGTCAACTTGGAAGCGCGACCGGCCCCAGCCGGCGAGATGAGTGTGGTGTTGGGCCCCGGTTGGCCGGGCATCTTGTTGCACGAGGCGATTGGCCATGGTTTGGAGGGCGACTTCAACCGCAAAGGGTCGAGCGCTTTCAGTGGCCGCATTGGCCAACGCGTGGCGGCCAAAGGCGTGACGGTGTTGGATGACGGCACCTTGCCCGACCGTCGCGGTTCGTTGAATGTGGACGACGAAGGCCATGCCAGCCAGCGCAATGTGCTGATTGAAGATGGCATTTTGAAGGGCTATATCCAAGACAGCATGAACGCCCGCTTGATGGGTGTGAAGCCCACAGGCAATGGCCGACGCGAAAGCTATGCCCATGTGCCCATGCCACGCATGACTAACACCTACATGCTCGGGGGCGACAAAGACCCACAAGAAATTGTGGCGAGCCTCAAAAAAGGGTTGTACGCCGTGAACTTTGGCGGCGGTCAGGTGGACATCACCTCCGGCAAGTTTGTGTTCTCAACCTCGCAAGCGTATTGGGTGGAGAACGGCAAGATCCAATACCCCGTCAAAGGTGCGACCTTGGTGGGCAACGGACCCGATGCTTTGACCCGTGTCAGCTTGATCGGCAATGACATGGCGCTTGACACCGGCGTGGGCACCTGCGGCAAAGAAGGCCAAAGCGTGCCCGTGGGTGTGGGTCAACCCACGCTGCGCATCGATGGCTTGACGGTGGGCGGGACGGCCTGAGCGCTGTGCTATATTTCAAGCCATGAGTTCCGCACGTTTTTATTTTGCTTACTTTTTTATCTCACGCCCCACTGG
>CAIMWY010000266.1 GCA_903845315.1 uncultured Burkholderiales bacterium | reverse complement strand
CGTGGAGCCGCCTCTACCACTTGCTGCACCGACTGGTGCCTGCTGAGTGCTATGTGCAAGGGGTGTCGGTCGAGCGCGTCGAGCAACGTGCTGACCGTGTGGTGGTGCATGCGCTGGATGGCGACCAACGCACCACGTTCGAGGCCGACTTGGTGGTGGCCAGTGATGGCATTCGCTCGGCGGTGCGACAGCAATATGCGCCGCAGATTCAACCGGTGTATGCGGGCTATGTGGCGTGGCGCGGTGTGTGCGACGAGTCGGTGTTGTCCCACCTGACCTTGAACACGGTGTTCGACACTTTTGGCTTTTGTTTGCCCGTGGGCGAGCAAATCATTGGCTACCCGGTGGCGGGCCCTGGCAACGACACCCGCCGAGGTCGCCGTGCCTACAACTTTGTCTGGTACCGCCCCGCGCCCGCGGGCCCCGCGCTGGACGCCTTGTTGACCGACGCCGATGGGGTGCACCATCCCGGCGGTATTTCACCCAACAAGGTGTCGTGGCAACACGTGTCCGACATGCGCCAAGACGCACGCCGCATCTTGGCGCCGCAGTTTGCCGAGATGATTGAAAAAACCGCCCAGCCGTTTTTGCAACCCATCTACGACTTGGCCTCGACCCAGATCGCTTTTGACCGCGTGGCCTTGATGGGCGACGCCTCCTTTGTGGGCCGTCCGCACATTGGCATGGGCGTGACCAAGGCGGCGCAAGACGCCGCCGCGCTGGCCGACGTCATCCGCAGCCACGGTGCGACCGCCGAAGCTTTGCGGGTGTATGAGCAGCAACGCTTGCCCCAATGCCAGATGGCGGTGGACCGCGCACGCTGGCTGGGCGCGTACATGCAATCGCAAGCCGCAGGCAAAGACACCCACACGACCGAGCGCAACGCCCGCGAGGTCGTGGCCGAAACCGCGATTGACTTGGGCCGCTATGGCCATGTCACCGCGTTCAGGCCCACCCCAGCCCCCGCACAACAACACGCTGGCGCCAAGCACGCCGAGCATTGATTTCACCTCAACCACAACCGGAGACACGCATGAGCGACCATTCAAATTCCAAGCTTCCCAACCGCCGTCAGCTGTTGCAAATCGGCGCCGCTGCCTCTGCCGCAGGCAGCGCCCCGTTTTTGTTCAACATCGCCAGTGCCCAAACTGCGCCCATCAAGATTGGCTTTTTGGTGCCTTTGACCGGTGCGTACTCCACCGAAGCACAAGACCAAGTGCGCGCGGCTGAACTGGCCATCAAAGAATTCAACGATGCCGGTGGCTTCAACGGTCGCAAAGCCGAGTTGCTGGTGCGTGACGACAAGCTCAACCCTGGCGAAGCAGCCACCCGCACGCTGGAGCTGATTGAAAAAGACAAGGTCGACTTCATGGCGGGTTCTTTGTCAGCCGCCACGCAGTTGTCGATGAACGCGGTCACGCGTGAGCGCAAGATGATTTTCAACTCCATCAGCCAATCCGACGCCATCAACGAGGCCAAAGACTGGAGCCCTTACACCTTCCACGAAGCGCTCAACCCGCACATGACGGCCGGTGCTGTGGCGCGTTACGCCTTTCCTAAATACGGCAAGCGCGTGGTGTATCTGACCGCAGACTATGCCTACGGCCACGAGATGGTGCGCGGCTTTGAGCGCGCTGGTCAATCCTTGGGGGCCACCACCTTGGCCGACATCCGTCACCCGATTGGGGCCTCTGACTTCTCGGCTTTCTTGCCGCGTATTCAGGCGCTCAACCCCGACATCTTGGTGATGTGCAACTTTGGCCGCGACTTGCTCAACGCCACCAAGCAAGCCACCGACTTTGGCTTGAAAGAAAAAACCCGCATCATCACGCCCGTGCTGTTGTTCACCGCACGCCAAGCGGGTGGTGCCGAGGTGTTTGATGGTGTGGTGGGTGGGACCTCCTACTACTGGGGCATCGAAGACAAAGTGCCAGCAGCCAAGGCTTTCAACGACAAATACCGCAAGGCCTACAACGGTGCCGTGCCGACCGACTACGGCGCACTGGGCTACGCCGGTATCCGCAGCATCTTGCAAGGTGTGTTGGACGCTAAGACCACCGACTCCAACAAGGTCAGCGACGCCATGGGCCGCATGAAATACAACTGGTACAAGGGCGACCAGTACTACCGCAAGTGCGACCACCAGTCGGTGCAGTCGGTCATCATCGTCGAGTCCAAATCCAAGGGCATGAAAGACAAGAACGATGTGTTCAACGTGGTCAGCACCGACGCGCCGAACGAAGCGACCTTGCGCAGCTGCACCGAACTCGGCCACAAGGCCTAACACCGAACTCGGCCACAAGGCCTCAGGCCATCAGGAGACAAGTCCCGTGACGGATATCACCCTTAATTTGTTCATGCTGCAGTTGGTCACAGGCGTGGCCTTGGGCGCGGTGTACGCGCTCTTGGCCATCGGCCTGTCCCTGATCTTTGGCATGTTGACCGTGGTGAATTTTGCCCACGGGGCTTTCTTCATGATGGGCTCCTTTTTAGGCGTTTATTTTTTAGGTCTGACTGGCAGCTTTGTGTTGGGTTTGTTGATTGCGCCCATCGTGGTGGGCGCTATGGGTTTGCTGGCAGAGCGCTTTTTGGTGCGGCCCTTGTATGGACGTGGCATCGATTACCCCTTGCTGTTGACGTTTGGGCTGTCGTATGTGTTGATCGATGTGGCGCGCGTGCTGTTTGGCATTGAAGGTTTGCCGTCGTCCACGCCCTCAGCCTTGCGTGGCGCGGTCAATTTAGGGTTTGGCCACTTCCCGCTCTACCGATTGTTTTTGATCGGTGCCACTGCGGTGGTGAGCGTGGGGCTGTGGTTGTTCCTCGAGAAGACCCGTTATGGCTTGATCATTCGCGCCGGTTCACGCGACTCAGAGATCGTGCGGGTGCTGGGTGTGGACATTGCCAAGGTGTGGTTCTTGGTGTTTGGCTTGGGCACGGCGATTGCGGGTTTGTCGGGTGTGCTGGCTGCACCCACACGCGCGGTGAACCCCGAGATGGGCATTCCGGTGTTGGCCGAATCGTTTGTGGTCACGGTGGTGGGCGGCATGGGCTCGCTGCCAGGTGCCGTGGTGGCGGGACTGCTGGTGGGGGTGGTGTTTAGCCTGACCTCGCTGTTTGCACCGGAGTTCGCCGAGTTGTCGATCTTTGTGTTGATGGCCTTGGTGTTG
>CAIMWY010000265.1 GCA_903845315.1 uncultured Burkholderiales bacterium | reverse complement strand
GGCCGAGTCGGGCTACAAGGGTTTTGAGTCGGTGCAGTGGTACGGCCTGATGGCACCGGCCAGCACGCCCAGCGACATCGTCAAACGCTTGCAAGAAGAGTGCAACAAAGCCTTGCACAGCGCCACCATTGCCGAGCGCTTTGCCAGCGAAGACGCGCTGGTGGGCGGCGGCCCACCGGCCGAATTTGCCGCCCTGATTGCCCAACAACAACGCCTTTGGAAAGACGTGGTGGCGCGTGCGCGCATCCGCGCCGACTGATGGCCCCACAGGAGACTTCACCCATGACCGCACACACCGAACCCCGCACAAGCACAAGCTATGGGGCTGCCTCTGCCTTTGGCTTTGGCTTTGGCTTTCGCCCAAGCGCATGGCACAGGGCCCACCAGACCACAAGACGCGTGCAGCAGTTTTTGGGGCTGTCTTGGAGGCTCTCTTTGGGTCTGTCTTTGGGTCTATGTCTGGGCCTGCTGGCTGCGCACACCGCGCAGGCGCAGAACAATGCCGACACCTTCCCCACCAAGCCCATCAAGGTGATGGTGGGTTACGGGCCCGGTGGCACGGGCGATTTGACGGTGCGTTTGGTGGCGCAAAAAATGGGCGACAAGTTGGGGCAGCCGCTGGTGATTGAAAACCGCCCCAGCGCCGGCGGCATTGTGGCTTCGCAAACTGTGCAGCAGGCCGCGCCTGATGGCTACACCCTGAATTTCATCGCGGCAGGCAACTTTGCCATGACGCCCTCGCTGTTCAAGTCGCTGCCGTTTGACCCGGTGAAAGACTTTGAGATGGTGTCACTCATCGGCACCTTTGGCTTTGCCTTGGCGGTCGACGGCAACGCCAAGTTCAAAGACACGCGTGACTTCATCGAGCAAGCGCGCGCCAACCCTGGCAAGCTGTTCATTGGCACCATCTCGGTGGGCAGCGCGCAGTTTTTGGCGGCAGAGGTGTTCAAGTCGATGGCCAAGATCGATGTGACCATCGTCACCTACAAAACTTCGGGCGACGTGATGCGCGCCCTGCGTGGCGGCGATGTGCAGGCGATTTTCGAAACCCTGGCCCCGGTGATTCCGCAGGCTAAGGCCGGCACCGTCAAGGTCTTAGGCGTGACCGAAGAGCAGCGCTTTCCAGGCCTGCCCCAAGTGCCCACGATTGCCGAGAGCGGTGTGCCCAACTACGCCGTGGCTGGGTGGAACGGCCTGGCCGTGCCCGCCAAAACACCGCGTGAGGTGATTCAAAAACTCAACGCCGAAGTCAACGCGGCGGTGGCGCAACCCGACATAAAGCAAAAATTCCTCGACCTGGGCGTGACCGCCAAGGGCAACACCCCCGAGCAAATGCAGGCCCTGCTGGTGCGAGACATCCAGTGGTGGCGCGACGTCATTGGCAAAGCCAAGATCGACAAGCAATGAAAAAAATCTACATCCTCGACGCCTTCCACGAGGCGGGCGTTGCACTGGCCAAAGCCCATGCCGAGGTGGTGTGCTGGCCAGACCCGGCGATTGCCGACTGGCCCGAGCACGCCGATGGCGTGATGGTGCGCATGCGCCCCATCACGGCCGAGGAGATCGCTCGCGCTCAGCATGTGCAGGTGATTTGCAAACAAGGCGTGGGCACCGACACCATCGACTTAGACGCCGCCAAGCGCCATGGCATTGCGGTGTCGCGCACACCCGGCGTCAACAGCGAGGCGGTGGCGGAGTTGGCGTTTGCCCTGTCGCTGTCGGTAACGCGGCGCGTGTCGCGCTTTGACCGTTTGCTGCGAGCGGGCGCACCCATCGTGCGGCCCCAGCATTTGGGCATCGAGATGCAAGGCAAGTCGGTGGGCATCATCGGCATGGGCAACATTGGCTCGATCGTGGCCAAAAAATGGCGCGGCGCCTTTGACGCGCAGTTGTGGGCCTATGACCCCTATGTGCCGAGCGACCGCTGGGCCGACCTGCCGCACACCCGCGTGCAGCACCTGCACGACATGCTGCCCCATGTGGACTTGCTGACGCTGCACCTGCCCTTGACCGACGAGAGCCGCCACATGATCGGCGAAGCCGAGCTGGCTTTGATGAAGCCCGACGCCGTGTTGATCAACGTCTCGCGCGGCGGCATCGTGGACGAAGTCGCCTTGGCCGCTGCCCTGCAAAGTGGCCATTTGTTTGGCGCAGGGCTGGATGTGTTTGAGGTGGAGCCACCGCCACCCGACCACCCGCTGCTGGCCTTTGACAACCTAATTGCCACGCCCCATGCTGCGGGCGGCACCCACGACACCCAACGCCGCAGTGCCACCCAAGTGGCTCAGCAAGTGATTGACGTGTTGAACGGTGGGCCGGTCGCCCACCGCGTGGTCTGACATTTTTGAAACACCCCATGAACACCTCGCCCCTGACCGTGCTCGGCGTCACCCACGACGCGCTCAACTTTGCCATGCCCGCCGAGGCCTGCGACTGCCACACCCATGTGTTTGGCCCCAGCGCCAACTACCCCCTGTCGCCCGAGCGCAACTACATGCCGGGTGACGCCTTGGTCCCCGACCTGCTGGCCTTGCATGACGGCTTGCACATCGCCCGCGTGGTGATCGTTCACCCCAGCCCCTACGGCAGCGACAACGCCTGCACGCTGGACGCATTGCGGGTATTGGGCCCACGTGGACGCGGCGTGGCGGTGATCGATGCCCACACCACCGACGCACAACTGCACGCCATGCACGATGTGGGTGTGCGCGGCATTCGCCTGAACTTAGAGACCAGCTGCATCCACGACCCCGACTACGCCGCCCAGCAGCTGCGCTGGGCCGCCGCCCGCGTGGCAGCGCTGGGCTGGCATTTGCAAATGTTCACCAACCTCAGCGTGATGGCGTCCTTGCGCGAAGTGATCGAGACCTTGGACACGCCCGTGGTGTTCGACCACTTCTGTTTGGCCCGGGCTGAGTTGGGCACGGCACAGCCGCACTTTGACAGCTTGCTGGCGCTGCTGGCGAGTGGCCGTGTGTGGCTCAAGCTCTCAGCGCCGCACCGCGTGTCGCAAGACCCCGACGGCGCGGCCATGCGCGAGATGGCGCGCACGCTGATTCGCCACCAGCCCGACCGCCTGCTGTGGGGCAGCGACTGGCCACACCCCGGGGGTCGCCCCGGTCAGCCCCGCCACCGCGACCAGGTGGAAGCGTTCAACCCCATCAACGATGGTCATGCGCTCAACCGCTTGGCCGCTTGGATGGACGACGCGGCCACGCTGCGCCAAATACTCGCCACCAACCCTGCGCGCTTGTACGACTTCTGAGTCGACCAGCGCCCGCCACACCGTGCCGCCTATGTCTTTGCCCACTTCAGACCCAGACGTGCAACCCACGCTGATTCGCTGCGAGGCTGCGGCGTCTAGGCGGCGCTTTAACCAGTGGCTGTTGGCCTCGTCGCTGGCCGCAAGCGCGCTGTGCGAAGCGCCCAGTGCCTTGGCGCAAGACAACACCAAGCCCCTGCGCATCGTGGTGCCGTTTGCGCCCGGGGGCAGCAACGACATCGTGGGGCGCAGCATGGCGCAACAGCTCACAGCGCGCCTCAAACGCAGCGTGATCGTAGAAAACCGCCCCGGCGCCGGTGGCGCCATGGGCACCGAGCTGGTGGCGCGCGCCGAGCCCGACGGCAACACGCTGGTGCTGATTTCGTCGACCTACACCATGAACGCGTCGATCATGAGGCTCAACTACGACCCGGTGAAGTCCTTCATCCCGGTGGCGATGCTGGGCATGGGCCCGAGCGTGATTGCGGTGGCTGCGGACCTGCCGGTCCACACCATCAAAGAGTTGGTGGAGTACTCCAAAAAGAACGCGGGCAAGGTGTTTTTTGGCTCGGCCGGCGTGGCCAGTTTTCAGCACTTCGCCATCGAGTTGTTCATGCAGCGCAGCGGCGCTGTGCTGAGCGTGGTGCACTACAAAGGCGGTGGCCCCGCCCTGGTGGATTTGGCCGCCGGCCACGTGCAGGTGTCCTTGGGCAGCTTGATTCAAATGCAAACCTTTTTGCGTGCGGGCAAGATCAAGCTGCTGGCCGTGGCGGGCCCCAAACGGGTGGACCTGATCCCCAACGTGCCCACGCTGCGCGAGTCGGGCATCGACATGGAAGCCAGCAACTGGTGGGCGCTGCTGGCCCCAGCGGGCACGCCGATGCACTTGGTGGACGCGCTGCACCGCGAGGTGAATGCGGTGTTGACCACGCCCGAGATGCACCAGCGCTTTGCCTCGGAAGGGGCCGAGGCCCTACCGCTCAAGCGCAGCGAGTTGGAAAAACTGATCGCCGACGACACTGCCAAGTGGGCCCAACTGGCCAAACAAACAGGCATCAAAGCCGAGTGAATGCAGATCTTCAGGAGACCCCCGCATGACGCTTCATGTGCAAGCCATTCGCGCCGGATTTGGCGCCGAGATTTCAGGCCTGGATTTCACCCAGCCGCAAGATGCGGCCACCCGCGCGCAGCTCAACGACTTGTTCGCCACCTACGCCGTGCTGGTGTTTCGCCAGCAGCCGCTGACGCCGCCGCAGTTCATGCAAGCGGCCGAAATCTTTGGTCCCTTGATGCCGCAGCAAATCAAAAAGTTTGTGTTGCCCGACTTTCGTCTGGTGGGCTACAACTCCACCCATGACTTGCCGCGCAAAAACGGCAAGCTGCAGGTGCGGGGTGAGAACTACCACACCGACCATTCCAACGACTTGGCGCCACCCAAAGCCACCACCTTGGTGGCGGTTGAGATTCCGTCCCACGGTGGCGACACCCAGTTTGTGGATGCACGCCAAGCGTTTGACGATTTGCCCGAGGCCATGCAACAGCGCATCGTGGGCCTGCGCTCGCTGCATGTGCACCAAAGCAGCCGCAGCCCACGCAGCTTTGCCAAACTCAGCGAGGAAGAGATGGCCCGCATTCCGCGCACCTTGCAGCCTTTGGTGATTCGCCACCCCGACAGCGGACGGGCGGCGCTGTACCTCAACACCGGGCGCATGGAAGGCATTGAGGGCCTGGACGACGAAGCTGGTTACGCCTTGATTGAAGCGCTCTACGCCCATGCCACCCAGCCGCTCTACGAATACCGCCACCGCTGGCAAGTGGGCGACTTGGTGATTTGGGACAACCGCTCGGTGTTGCACCAGGCCAATGCCGATTACGACCCCGAGGAGTACCGCTACCTGTTGCGCATCATGCTGCAAGGCGCGCCACTGCAGGCCTACGGCGCCAGCACTTGAATGCCGTGACTGGGCGACGGCACGGACAGCTGGCGCGAGGATCTATGCAAATTGTTATTACAATAAAAGACGATGCATGTCGAGTTTGATCCCGTCAAGAACGAAAAAAACATCCGCCTTCGCGGATTGAGTTTCGAGCGTGCAGCAGCATTTGATTTCGATACGGCCATCATTGCGCAAGACACCCGCCAGGCGTACCCCGAAGTGCGTTATGTGGCCATCGGCTTCTTGGCTGCCCGCTTGCATGTGCTGTGCTTCACGCCTGCCAAGGGTGGTGTTCGTGTCATCAGTTTTCGTAAAGCCAACCCCAGAGAGGTCAACAGCTATGAGCAAACGCACCCCACTGACTGACGCTGACGGCGAAGTCCGCGAACTCAGCGCCGCCGACCTGCGTCGCTTCAAACCAGCGCAGGAAGCACTGCCTGCTGGCTTGCAAAAAACGCTGGGCATGAAGCCGCGTGGCCCCCAAAAAGCTCCGACCAAGCAAATGACCACCATCCGCTTGTCACCCGAGGTGATGAGCGCCTTCAAGGCCACGGGGCCGGGTTGGCAAACCCGTGTGGATGCGGCGCTGAAAGACTGGTTAAGTACGCACGCCTTGGGATAAGTGCGTCAGGCCAGCAGCTTGCTCAAATGTCGTAAGGCGGGTAGCCCGAGTTTTTGCCCTCGGCTTGCAACAGGCGAAGCATGGCGGGCCACTCCAGCACCCCATAAGGGCGGCGTGTGCCCGGTTGGTACAGATGCGCGGTGTGTGCCAGCACGCCGGGCGAAGGCACGGTGAGTTCGGTGCGTGCGGCCATGGCGTCGACTTGCGCACGGCACGACATTTCCAACTGGTACATGGTGTTGAAGGCTTGCTGGATGGTGGCACCGCAAGTGAGTAAGCCGTGGTTGCGCAAAATCATGGCATCGTGGGCGCCGAGGTCTTGCACCAAGCGCACGCGCTCGGCCAGGTCAATGGCCGGGCCTTCGAAGTCGTGGTAACCGATGTGCCCCACAAAGCGGATGGAGGTTTGCGTCATCGGCAACAAGCCGCATTGCATGCTAGCCACCGCCATGCCCGCACGGGTGTGGGTATGAATCACACAGCGCACATCGGCACGCGCTTCGTGGATGCAACCGTGGATCACATAGCCCGACTTGTTGATGCCGTAGTCGGTGTCGGGCTGGCTGATGATCTGGCCCGAGGCGTCGATCTTCACCAAGCTCGATGCCGTGATTTCTTTGTAGAGCAAGCCGTAGAGGTTGATCAGCAAATGGTCGGTACCCGGAATGCGCGCCGTGATGTGGTTGTAGATCAAGTCAGTCATCTCGAACTGGTCCATCAAGCGGTAACAAGCCGCCAACTCGACACGGGTTTGCCACTCTTCGGGCGAGACGCTGTGTTGCAGACAAGGAAAGTCAGTGCTGTAGTTCATGGCAAGAAAACGTTCAAGGTTGGAGCGCCTGCAACACTCGCTCAGCGGTGATGTCTTCGAGGCAACGGGTATGGCCCAAAGGGCACACCCGCTCATAGCAAGGCGCACAGGCCAGTGGCGGGTGGTAGTTGGCGTCCACACGCAGCCACAACGTGCGTGCTTTGGGGTTCAACGGCGGCGTGTGTTCGGGGCTCGACGAGCCATACACCGCCACTTGAGGCACGCCGAATGCGGCGGCCACATGCATCAAGCCTGAGTCGTTGCTGACCACCCGGTAGGCCGTGGCAATCAAGGCAAAGGCTTGCACCAGCGAGGTTTTGCCCGCCAGATTAATGCACTGGCCAGGGCGCACGGCATTGGCTTGGCGGGCGATGTCCTCACACACATCGTGCTCTTTGGCCGAGCCCAGCAACAGCACCGGGCTGTCGAGTTTGGCGGCCAACTCGGCAAAGTGGTGGGCCGGCCAGCGCTTGGCCGGGCCGTACTCGGCACCGGGTGCAAACACCACATAGCTGTTGCGCGCCAGCGTGGGCACATGCGGCATGCGGCCCACCAGTTCCAGCGCTTCGTCCAACAACACGGGAGCAAGTCGGAGTACGGGGCGCAAGTCACCACTGAGTTGCATCGACCCTTGGGTGCCCAGCAAGCTCAAGGCGGCATAAAACTCCACCATCGGGGGACGCACCTCGCCGTCGGGGTTGTCCAAGCGCTCGGTCAACAGGCCGAAGCGCATTTCGCCGGTGTAGCCCAAGCGCTTGGGAATGCGCGCCAACCAGGGAATGAGCGCGCTCTTGAGGGAGTTGGGGCAGACATAGGCCACCTCAAAGCGGCCACGCAGGGCACGCGCCATGGCCAGTCGGCCTTGCCACTGCAAGCCGCCGTGCTGAAACGGAAATTCAATCACCTCAGCCACGCCGGGCATGGCTCGGTACACAGGAGCCACCCAAGGCAAGGCGCCAACCGTCAGGCGTTCACCGCGTGCGGCCAAACGGCGCAGCAAGGGCTCGGTCATCACCGCGTCGCCAATCCATTGCGGCGCGATGACGAGGGCGTTTTTAGGGGTGGCCGCCAACGTGTTCGCCGGCTTTGAGTTGGTAGACCGTACCGCAGTACGGGCACTTGGCTTGACCGGTTTTGGCCACATCCAAGTAGACCTTGGGGTGGTTGTTCCAAAGTGTCATATCGGCTTTGGCACTGGGGCAAAACACGCCGCCATGACCGTTGAGGTCTTTGGCTAAAAGTTCGACTGTGTGGCTCATGGCTTCACTCCTGCAGACATCAGACTTGGGTCAACCAATGGGCGTACTTGGGGTTGCGGCCATTGACGATGTCAAAGAATGCACTTTGAATTTTTTCGGTGATGGGCCCACGGCTGCCAGCGCCTAATTCGATTCGGTCGAGTTCACGAATCGGCGTTACTTCAGCGGCCGTACCTGTGAAAAAGGCCTCGTCGGCGATGTACACCTCGTCGCGGGTGATGCGCTTTTGCACAATCTCCAGACCCAAATCTTTGGCGATGTGAAACACCGTGTTGCGGGTGATGCCGTTCAAGGCGCCAGCCGACAAGTCGGGGGTGTAGATCACGCCGTCTTTGACCACAAAAATGTTTTCGCCGGCACCCTCAGACACAAAGCCCGAGGTGTCGAGCAACAGGGCTTCGTCGTAGCCCTCGTCGGTGACTTCCATGTTGGCCAAGAT
>CAIMWY010000264.1 GCA_903845315.1 uncultured Burkholderiales bacterium | reverse complement strand
GTGGCCAATGGCCACTTGGTTAAGCGCTGGCCAAATGAGGAATTGCTATTGCCCGGACAGGTGCCCGACCCTGTCTTCATCGCCGCGCTGTGCAGCGAAGAAGGTCATGAGGAAAATGAGGGGCAGCGGACGGAGGGGTGTTACCTCGGGGCGCATTGATTTCGTGACCAACTCGCGTTTTTAGAAAGCGGAATTGAAGCCATGCATTTTCAAAAATGGGTATTGTTCTGGTGGTATGTGATGGCTTGCACCATGACCTGCACGACAGCTCAGGGCAGCGAGCTGTCAGACAAACTGCAATCCTCCGATCACGTTTTGCTCATGCGCCACACCCTCGCGCCGGGCGTAGGCGATCCGGCCAACTACACCTTGGACAATTGCAAAACACAACGCAATCTCAGCGAGGAGGGGCGCAAGCAAGCTGTGGCAGTCGGCAACTGGCTTAAGAAACAAGGTGTGACTAGTGCCGACCTGTATTCCAGTACGTGGTGCCGATGCAAAGACACGGCGGATTTGTTGAATTTGGGGCGTGTCACGATTGAACCCGCCTTAGCCTCGTTTTTTGATGACATGGGCCAAGCCAAAATGAGCAACCAGAAGCTTGAAAAATTCATAGCGGCCCAACTCAAAAAGAAGGACAAACAAGCGCTGATTCTGGTGACACACCATGTGAACATTCACGAGTTCATGGGCGAGAACATTGACTCGGGCGATCTGGTGTTGACCCAAGTTGACGCCAACGGGAAGATGGTCGCCTACCAACTTATTGCCAGGCCCAATTGAACCGGGCGATGTTCACAACGGCGCACTTGCGCTTTGCACACGCTTGCGGGCGACTTGCCCATCAGCGCCAGCAGCCACGGCGGCATGAGGTCGAATGCGCATTTCAAAATCAGCACCATCCATGGCTTGTCGAGCACGTCGGTGGGGTAGGTCTGAATGACTTGCAAAATTTCCTGGGCACGGGCATCAAAACTGAGCGCTTGCGCAAAGCCCCGCAACTCAGCTTGCGTGCTTGCATAGGTCACAGGCAAATCGACTGCGCCCAACAAATGACCTACCTGGGTCATCTCTGACATGTATTGGTCGCACTCTTGCGGCGACAAGGGCTGCTGAGCCAAGTGTTGATAGGCGGCTAAAAAGGAGGTGGCCTCTACCAAGTGCACCCACCGGATCAACTCAGGCTCGTTGGCCACGTAGGGCTGGCCTTGCTGGTCGGTGCCACGGATGTTGGCGTGGATGGCGTTGACACGGGCAATGGCCTTCAAGGCCATGGCTTGGCTGCCATAGGTGGTGGCCGCGACGAAATACGCAGTACGCCCCAGTCGCCCTTTGAGCTTGTGGCGAAAATCAGAGTGGTCCCACACCGCCGCCAGCGCGCGCGGATGCAAGGACTGCACGATGAGCGAGGACAAGCCCCCCACCATCATCGCGGTGAAATGGGCGTGCACCCGCCACGCCATGGACTCAGGGCCAAACAAGCCGATGTCGCCTTTGGGATTGGCAAAGTCGTCCAATGACGCCTTGGAGCCGGTGATGGCACGCACCCGTTCACCGATCGCGTTGAACGCCAGGGTTTTGAGTGCGTCAGCAAGTGACATGGTCGGCAGCCTCAGCGGGCTCAGCGCTGCTTGGGCTGGAGTTCTTGGGCTGCCGCCGCTGGCATCGTGATCGTGTCTTGCACAGGGTTGCCCGTGACAAGCGCGGCATCAGCTGGTGCAAAACACATTTTATCGCCATCCCAGCGCTGGCCGCACCAGCACACGCCATCGGCGCTGATGATGCAGGTTCCGGTGCCACAGCACCT
>CAIMWY010000263.1 GCA_903845315.1 uncultured Burkholderiales bacterium | reverse complement strand
GCTGTATTCGGTGCGCTTCAAGGCCAGCTTGTAGCCTGTGATGGTGTTGCTGCTGTCACGAATGGCTTCAACGGCAATGGCCTCTCGCTTGTTGGCCCAGTCCGTGCCCTTGCTGCTGTATTCCAACGACGACCCACCCGAAATCGCCTTCAAGTTGCGTGAACTGCCAGTGCCTTCGGCGATGAACAGTGAGCTGTCTTTGTCGTCTCGCTCCAAACGAACGCCCTGGGTGTCGGAGCTCATGGCTTTGATGTTGGCTTTGTTGAGGCCGGTGGTGCCATCGCCATTCAAATCTTGCCCGAACTTGATTTCATAGTCGCCGATGGCTGCCCCGCGAGCGACATCGTTGCCGCCGTAAGTCGATAGCACCAAGTCGTTGTCACCCACGCTGCTGTTGAGCATCGAAGCAGATGTGGCAGCAGTGCCCGTCGTGCCTGAGCTGGACTGCGCCGCCGCCAAAAAAGCGGCTTTGGTTCGGATGGTGTACACGTCCCAGTTGACCGTTTCTGTCGTCGATGACGTGCTGGCTTGGGTGTTTTTAACCGCCAATAAATAAGTGCCTGAGGGCTGGTCGGTGTCGGTCGCCGCGATCACCTTGGTCTCGTTGGTGTCGTAGCTTTGTTCTAGGGTGTAGCTACCCATCGACGACTTGACGATCTTGAAAGATCCATTGCCGTCTTTGATGAAAATGTCGCCATCGATGTTGCGACCGGCGATGACACCATCTGTGCTGCTGTCTCCCACAATCGCTGTTGGCGTGGGGGTGTTGTTGGTCTCACCATCGCCATTCAAATCTTGGCCAAAGAAGGTTTCGTACTGGCTGACCTTGGTGGTCTGGTTGTTCCAAAAACTGTTGTCTTGTTCGCCGTTGAGGGTGAACTTCTTTATTTCCCACTGCGGCTTAGACTGCCCATCGCGGGTGCTCTTGACCATCACGTAGTAACCCGCCGTGCCATTTTGACTTGGTGTGCTGTAACCCATGTCTGATGGGGGGGCAACATCGCTTTTCACCACGGCAACAGCCTTGGTGCTGTTTGTGCCGTTGCTGTAGTCCAGCACATCGGTGCGTAAAAAACTGCCGCCCGAATCACGGGCAATCACGGGGTCGTAATAAGAAGCGCCCACTTTGACCGACGTGACTTTGTGGCTGCCATCTGTGCCACTGGTGTCTTTGTCTAAAAAGTAAAAATAACCTTGCGCATCCTTGGCCAGCAATTGATCACCCGTATCAGCAATGGTCAAAGAACCGATGGTTTGGCTCACAACCGTGAGGTCCTTGGGGCCTATCGTGCCATCGTTGTTCAGGTCCAAGCCGACCAAGCTCTCGGCAAACCCTGGTTGCGTCAAACCGTTCACATTTGAGGCATACAGTGGGTTGGCATCGCCCCCGGTGTTGCCATTGTTGAGTTTTGCAACGTACAGGTCCCAGGTGATGTTGCCATTGTTGTC
The DNA here is from genome assembly GCA_903845315.1 of uncultured Burkholderiales bacterium. Next base: position 1,866 of record CAIMWY010000263.1, on the reverse strand, counting down.
CGTGACTTTGTAGGCCGAGCTGAAGACCGTGGTGGATGTCTGGTCTGAACCAAAAACCGTTTTCCCCACACCCATCAACACCTTGGTGCTGGAGGGCTCAGGCGTGTTGTAAATTTTGTACGTGTTCGAGCCATCGACAATCGACAACAAGCCCCCCGAAGCACTTGGCGCTGTGTATTTGTTGGAGGCAATATTCGTTGTGACAAAGGCGGCCATGGTTCACTTCCTCATAAAAACTCGAGCTAAAAATTTCTCGAAATAATTAATCAGGAGTATATCTGTCTATGGCGAAAACGAATGATTTTTAAATTCTCTGTCGAAGCAATGGCAAATATAAAAGACTACTTTTCTGGCGTTAGAAGACCAGAAAGAATTAGTAGGCTGTTTTCGTCTGCTTGAGCCACCATGGCTTTCACCCGAACCCATGCGGTCAAGCACTGCACCCGGGCCTCGGCCAAATCGAGGGCGACTTGGGCGGCACGTTGTTCTGCGGCCAAAATGTCCAAGCTAGTTCGAACCCCTGCGCGGTAACTTTTTTGGTTGGCGGTGACCACGAGTTGCGCTGAAGCTGCGGCATTTTGCAGGGCCGCAACGCGGGCCAAACCTTCTTTCACAGCAAAGTAAGATTTCTGTGCGTCGTTTTGGGTCAGCAACTGAGCGCGTTCCAGCATTTCTTGGGACTCGCGCAAGTTGGCCAATGCCTGTCGCTTTCGAGAACTGAACCACCCGCCTTGGTACAAAGGCACGTTCAATTGCACGCCCAGGGTGCGGCTTTTGGTGTCAGAGTTCACAAAGTAGGCGTTCTCGCCTGAGTTACGGCTGATTTGAGCCAGTGCATCCACGTTGGGCCAGTCTTCTGTTTGTGCTGCATCAACCGACGCTTGCGCTGCATCTCGTTGCGCCAATCGGTAGCGGACTTCGTTGTTGCGTTGCAAAACCATTTCAAGCCAGGGTGCAATCTCACCACCCAGGTTGAGCTTGTCAGCTTGAAAAGAGCTGCCGTCTACAACAAAAAACTTTGTCATAGGTTGGGATGTCAGCGTTGTTAAGTCAGATTGCGCCGCAGCAATGGTTTGCGCCGCTTGCAATGCTTGGGCCAACAATACATCGAGTTGCGCACGAATTTCATCAATGTCGGTGCGTATGCCAACGCCCGCTGTGAATTGTTTTTGTGCGGCATAAAGCCGCGATTGCGCCGAATGAATTTGGGTCTGAATCAGTGACGCACGCTCTTTTGCCAGCAGCACCGTGAGGTAAGCCTCGGTCACGCGAACGGCCAAATTTTGTTGCTCCCCTTGCAGGGTCGCGCTGGCGCTTTGCGCAGTTGATGAGGCCTGAACTTTCAAGGCCGCCAAATGAGGGCTGTACAGCGACTGACGAAGCGTGAGGGTGTCGCTTTGGCTGGGGTAGCGCTGCAGCGGAAATTGTGTGCTGCCATCTCTTCGGTCTTGCTGGACAGACATGCGTGAGCTCGACCAACCCAAGCTCGGATACAAGCGCGAAGCAGCTTGTGGCAAGGCCTCGATGCCCGCGTCATGCTGCGCTTGAGCCGCGCGAAGTTGGCGATCGTTTTGCAAAGCCAGTTGGTACGCTTGCAGCAAATCCATGGCAAACACCGAGGACGAGTTGAAACACCCAATCGTCAACGCTAAGAAAACAGACAACGGTAAACGGGAGCGAAACAATGCGGGCATTTATTGCTCTTTCAAAGAGGCTGCAATGCGCTTGGTCAATGGGTGCAACATGTATTGAAGCAAGGTGCGCTCGCCAGTTTTTAAAATGACTTCAACTTGCATGCCGGGCTGCAAAACATGTTCGCCAAGCTTGTGCAATCCCGCATCCGTCAGCGCAACCCGAGCGAGGTAG
>CAIMWY010000262.1 GCA_903845315.1 uncultured Burkholderiales bacterium | reverse complement strand
CGCGGTAACTCGGGCACATGGTGCCCGCATCGAACTTGCGGCAGGTGCCGTTGTTGTTGCACATCTCCACCGCTTTGGCGAATCCCATGGCCGGGTCACCGCCCGTGCCGGGTGCGGTGGTTTGCTCGGTGGCTGGGTCGTTGTGCACGTTCCAGGCGCTCCAGTCGAGTGCGGTTTGGATGGGGATGACTTGGTAGGGCGTGCCGTTGGGTTCGCCGTAGCGCATCAGGCGCTTGTCGTCCATCTTGGGTGGGTTGACCACGCGTTGGGGCGACAACAGGTGCAGCGGGTCGAGTTCTTGTTTGATCTGCCCCAGTGCATCGGTGATCTTGGGGCCGAACTGCCAAGAAATCCACTCCCCACGGCACAACCCATCGCCATGTTCGCCGCTGTAAGCACCTTTGTACTTGCGCACCAAGGCGCTGGCTTCTTCGGCAATCGCGCGCATCTTGGTGGCGCCCTCGCGTCGCATGTCCAAAATCGGGCGCACATGCAGCGTGCCCACCGACGCGTGCGCATACCAAGTGCCTTTGGTGCTGTGTTTCTTGAACACCTCGGTCAAGGCGTTGGTGTACTCGGCCAAACTCTCCAGGGGCACCGCGCAGTCTTCGATGAAGCTCACCGGTTTGCCATCGCCCTTCAAGCTCATCATGATGTTCAGACCCGCCTTGCGCACCTCCCACAGGTTTTTCTGCGGTGCATCGTCGATCATCTCCACCACGCTGCCTGGCAGTCCCAGGTCACCCATGAGTTCCACCAACTGGCGCATCTTGGTTTTGAGGCTGTCTTTGTCAGCGCCGGCAAACTCCACCAGCAACACCGCTTCGGGTTCGCCAATCAGCGCGGTGCGGATGGTGGGGGCAAAGGCTGGGTTTTGCAGCGACAGATCGATCATGGTGCGGTCCACCAACTCCACCGCCGTCAAGCTACCATCGCCCAGCTTCACGATGTGCTGCGCCGCATCCATGGCCTTGTAAAAGCTCGGGAAGTTCACCACCCCCAGCACCTTGGCGCGGGGCAGCTCACTCAGGCGCAGGGTCAGCGACTTTGTCATGGCCAGCGTGCCTTCGCTGCCGACCAGCAGATGGGCCAAGTTGACCGAGCCGTCCGTGGTGTAGGGACGCTCATTTTGGTTGCAAAAAATGTCCAGGTTGTAGCCCGCCACGCGGCGCAGCACCTTGGGCCAGTGGGCTTCGATGTCGGGGCGCAGTTCGTCGGCCAGGCGTTTCACAAAGTCACCGATCTGGCGCGCCCGCCCGCTGCTGGCGTCGTAGCGGCCCCACTGCAACAAGTCGCCGTCGCCCAACCAGGCCGAAGCGCCCAGCACGTTGTGCACCATGTTGCCGTAGGCAATTGAGCGGCTGCCACACGAGTTGTTGCCAGCCATGCCACCCAAGCTGGCCTGCGCGCTGGTGGACACATCCACCGGAAACCACAGGCCGTGGGCTTTGAGCTCGGCGTTGAGGTGGTCGAGCACCAAGCCGGGCTCAACCTCGACCGTGCGTTGGGCCACATCGAGGTGAACGATCTGCCGGATGTGTTTGCTGTGGTCAATCACCAAGCCCGCGCCTGTGGTCTGGCCGCACTGGCTGGTGCCGCCGCCGCGCGGCACGATGGGCACGCCTAAGTCCCGGCAAATCGCCATGGCGATGGGCACTTCGTGCGCATGACGCGGCACAAACACACCCACGGGCGTGACTTGGTAAATCGACGCGTCGGTGGCGTAGCGCCCACGGTCGGCCGCAGAGAACAACACCTCGCCTTCCGTCTCCGTGCGCAGCCGGGCGGCCAGACGACCGGCTACTTCGTTGCTGGTGCTGGCCACGCGCTCGTACAACTGGTGGGCGGTGTCGGTGACGTGTCGGGGCGCGTTCATGGGTCAGGCTTTGCGTGAGGTTTTGGGTTGGGTCGTGGGCGTGTCGGCGCTGGCTTGCAGCTGCGCCAACACCACGTCGCGTTTGTGTTCGAGGTGGCGCACCAGCACATCGCGCAGCACCTGCGGCTGGCGCGCTTGCAAGGCGTCAATCATTTGCGCATGTTCTTGCACGGCGCTTTGCCACTTGTCGTCGTCTTGGTTGGACTTGAAACGCAGCGCTTGCAAACGTGCATTGACTTGTTCGTAGGTGGCGCTGAGCACCGGGTTGTTGGCCGCCATGTGGATGGCGCGGTGAATGCTGGCGTTGAGGCGGTAATAACTCGAGAGGTCGCGCCGGGTGTAGGCCGCCATCATCTCGAAGTGCAGGGCTTGAATTTCGTTGAGCGCACTGTCGGTGATGCGCTCGGCGGCCAACATGCCCGCGATGCCTTCCAAGCCCGCCATCACCTCGAAGGTGTGGCGCACATCGTCGAGGGTGAGCGACACGGCCACCGCACCTCGGTTGGGCAACAAGGCCACCAAACCTTCCGCGGCCAGTGTTTTGATGGCCTCGCGCAGCGGTGTGCGCGACACATGCAGCGACTCGCACAAGGCCCGCTCGTTGAGCTTGGCACCCGGAGCAATGTGGTTTTCCACCAGCATTTGGCGCAGTCGGTGCGTCACATGGCCATGCAAGGCCGTGCGGGGCAGGGACAACAGTTCAGCAGTCATGGGTGTATTTTGTATGCAAAAAATCAACGGGTCAACTTCATGAATAAGGGTGAACGCTAGTTGACGGTTTTATTTTGTATGCAAAAAATAGCCCCATCTCAGGAGACCTTTGTTCATGCTCAACCTCGACTTTCACCCCACGGGCCGTCACTTCTTGCAAATCCCCGGCCCATCGCCCGTGCCCGACCGCGTGTTGCGCGCCATGAGCCTGCCCACCATCGACCACCGGGGGCCTGAGTTTGGGGCGCTGGGCTTGAAGGTGCTGGGCGACATGCAAAAGATTTTCAAAACCCAACACCCGGTCATGATTTACCCCGCCTCTGGCACCGGGGCGTGGGAAGCGGCCTTGGTCAACACCTTGAGCGCCGGCGACCATGTATTGATGTTTGAGACGGGTCACTTTGCCTCGCTGTGGAGCAAGCTGGCCACCCGCTTAGGGATCACGTCTGAGTTCTTGGGGCTGCCGGGTGTGGAGGGCTGGCGCCACGGCGTCAAGGCCGACATGATTGAAGCCCGCCTCAAGGCAGACACGGCGCACCGCATCAAAGCCGTGTGTGTGGTGCACAACGAAACCTCAACCGGGGTGACCAGCGACATTGCTGCCGTGCGCCGCGCCATCGATAACGCCAAGCACCCCGCGCTGTTGATGGTGGACACCATCTCAGGCTTGGCCTCGGCCGACTACCGCCACGACGAGTGGGGCGTGGACGTGACCGTCAGTGGTTCTTCCTGATCAAAAAGCGATGTAAGCACAACCTATTCAATCATTAAAGGGTAACCCGATTTAAATCGGATTACCCTTTTTT
>CAIMWY010000261.1 GCA_903845315.1 uncultured Burkholderiales bacterium | reverse complement strand
GCCGAGTCAGAACCACACCTTGCCCACGCGGTGAACGCCGCGTCTGTCGCGGTGCTGGGCGAGGTGGCTGAGCAGTGTGGCGCGATGGTGCTGCACTATTCCACCGACTATGTGTTTGATGGCTCGGGCACCCAAGCCTGGCAAGAGAGCGATGCGCCACATCCGTTGTCGGTCTACGGGCAAAGCAAGTTAGCGGGCGAGCTGGCCTTGGCGCAAGCCTGTGCCAAGCAGGTGGTGTTGCGCACCAGCTGGGTGGTGGGCACGCACGGTGGAAATTTTTTAAAAACCATGTTGCGTTTGACTGCCGAGCGCGACAGCCTGCGCGTGGTGGCCGACCAAGTGGGTGTGCCCACCAGCACCGCTTTGCTGGCGCAGGTGACGGTGCAGATCATTCAAGCCATGCAAGGCGCCGACGCGCACGATCCGCGTTGGGGCGTTTACCACCTGGCGGCTGGCGGTGAAACCACTTGGCATGCGTATGCCCAACACGTGATGGCCGGCGCGCGCGCACGCGGCGCGTTACTCAAAGCCACACCCGATGCGGTGCACCCCATCACCACCGCCGAGTACCCGCTGCCTGCACCACGGCCCTTGAACTCACGGCTGAACACGCACAAAGTGCAACACACGTTTGGGCTGACGCTGCCCGATTGGCAGCAAGGTGTAGACGGTATCCTTGACGTTTTATTTTCAAAGTAAAAAACCATGAGCAAACAAAGAAAAGGCATCATCTTGGCGGGAGGCTCTGGCACCCGGCTGTACCCCGTCACGCAAGCGGTCAGCAAGCAGCTGATGCCGGTGTACGACAAGCCCATGATTTATTACCCCCTCGCCACGCTCATGCTCAGTGGCATTCGCGAGGTCTTGGTGATCTCTACCCCGCAAGACACGCCGCGTTTTGCCGAGTTGCTGGGCGACGGCAGCCAATGGGGCATGCACATCGAGTACGCGGTGCAGCCCAGCCCCGATGGCTTGGCGCAGGCCTTCATCATCGGCAAACACTTTGTGGGCGACCACCCCAGTGCGCTGGTGCTGGGCGACAACATTTTTTATGGCCACGATTTGGTCAAGCAGTTGCACAGTGCCGACCAGCGCAGCAGCGGCGCCTCGGTGTTCGCCTACCACGTGCACGACCCCGAGCGTTATGGCGTGGTCGAGTTCGATGCGCAGTTCCGTGCCTTGAGCATTGAAGAAAAACCCAAGCAACCCAAATCCAATTACGCGGTGACGGGCTTGTATTTTTACGACGAGCAGGTGTGCGACATTGCCGCGGCCGTGAAGCCATCACACCGGGGTGAACTTGAAATCACCGACGTCAACAAGCGCTATTTGGAGCTGGAACAACTCAATGTCGAGATCATGGGGCGCGGTTATGCGTGGCTCGACACCGGCACCCACGAGAGCCTGATGGAAGCCGCCAGCTTCATCGCCACCTTGCAAAAGCGCCAAGGCTTGATGGTGGCTTGCCCCGAAGAAATTGCCTATGCCCAACATTGGATCGACGCCGCCCAGCTCAACAAGCTTGCCGCGCCCTTGGCTAAAAACGGTTACGGCCAGTACTTGTTGAGTTTGTTGAAATAAGCCATGCCATATCAAGTCACCCCCACGCCGATTGACGGCGTGTTGATGTTAGAACCCAAGGTGTTTGGCGACGCCCGGGGCTTCTTTTTTGAAAGCTTCAACGCGCGCGACTTTGCCCAAGCCAGGGGCTTGGCATGCACCTTTGTGCAAGACAACCACAGCAAGTCAAGCCAAGGCGTGTTGCGCGGCTTGCACTACCAGGTGCAGCATGCGCAGGGCAAGTTGGTGCGAGTTACCCAAGGTGCGGTGTTTGATGTGGCGGTGGACATTCGCCGCGACTCCAAAACGTTTGGCCAATGGTTTGGCCTCGAGCTGTCAGCAGACAACAAAAAACAGCTGTGGATTCCCCCCGGCTTGGCGCATGGCTTTTTGGTGACCAGCGAGAGCGCAGAGTTTTTGTACAAAACCACCGACTACTACCACCCCGAGCACGAGCGCAGCTTGCTCTGGAACGACCCCGCCATTGGCATTGACTGGCCTTTGCACCTGCTGTCGGCACCTCCGTTGTTGGCCGCCAAAGACGCCAACGCACCCACGCTGGCCGCCAGTGTGTGATGCCCCAGCATGAGTCCTCGCCATTCATGCCCAATGGTGTGTGGAGCGCGTTGCTGAACGACAAAGCTTTCAACGCCGACGCCGCGTTTCCCGCGACCTGGCCCTTTGAGCCGCGTGGCCGCAATGCCGTGTTGTGCGACGCCGTGCGAGGCGGTCGTGTGCTGCACTTGGGCTTTGCCGACCATGCGCCTTTGATTGCCGACAAACGCCAGCAAGGCGTTTGGCTGCACGACCAAGTGCAGCGCGCAGCAGCGGCCTGTGTCGGGG
>CAIMWY010000260.1 GCA_903845315.1 uncultured Burkholderiales bacterium | reverse complement strand
CCTTGGGGTGGGTCAAGATCAAGTTCTCCACTTCGTCGCAGCTGATCTTCTCGCCACCACGGTTGATCAGGTCTTTGCGTCGCCCCTCGGTGAACACATAACGGCCCTCGCGGCGCACGATGTCACCCATGCGGTACCAGCCGCCCTCCATGAAGGCCTCGGCATTTTTCTCAGGCGCCATGTAGTAGCCGCGAATGGTGTAAGGGCCACGCGTCACCAGTTCGCCGGGCACCCCATCGGGTACGTCGTGGCCATCGTCATCGACCACGCGGATTTCGTCCAAGTCCGACACCGGCGCACCCGAGCTGTTGAGCAGCATGTCCTCGCTGTCGTCCAGCCGCGTCATGTTGATCAAGCCCTCGGCGGTGCCATAGATTTCTTGCGGAATGCAATGCAAACGCTCGCGCAAACGCATGCGCAGCTCGGTGGGCAAACGTGCGCCCCCGTTTTGCACCACGCGCAAAGAAGACAGGTCGTATTGCTGGTAGAGGTCCGAGTTCAACCAATTGATGATCAAGGGCACCACGGCCGCCACCACGGTCACACGCCAATCTTGAATGAGCTGGAAAATTTCTTCGCTGCTGGTGCTCTCCGACAACACCACCGTGCCGCCGTAATAAAACGTGGCCAAGATGCCCGGCGACGCCAGGTTGTAGTTGTGCGCCAAAGGCAAGATGGCCATGAAGCGCGTGTCTGGGTTGAAGGCCGTGGCCGCGCCGCACAACTTGGCGTTGAGCACATAGTCGTTGTGGGTGCGTGGAATCAATTTGGACATCGATGTCGTGCCCCCCGACAACAACATGGTGGCTACCTGGTCTGGATCGGGTCTGAGGCCTAGCAATAGGTGGTCGACATCTGTGGCCGACATGTCTTGCGCCATCAGAGGCATCAATGCAGCCTGTCCTTGCAAAGGCTCGCCTGCCACCCACACATGCTTCAAATCCGAAAACTCTGGGGCCACGTCTTGCGCCATGGCGCGAAAGTCAAAGTTGCCCACCATGCCTGGCACGATGTAGGCCACAGCCCCTGAGGCACGGATGAAGTGACGCACCTCAGCATGACGGTGTGCGCGCAAGGCCATCACAGGAATGGCGCCGATCCAATTCAAGGCCAGATAGGTCAGAACAAACTCGATCGAGTTGGGCAACTGCATCACCACACGGTCTTGGCGCAGCAGGCCTGCTCGGTGCAAGCCCACCGCCAAACGCTTGGAGCGGTCGATCAACTGGGCATAGGTCAGCGTTTGCCCGGCTTGGGTCACCGCCACTTGGTCGGGCCGCTGGCGGGCGCTGCGCTCGACCATTTCAGAAATGGTCAGCCCCTCCCAGGTGCCTTGTTTTTTATAACCTTCAGAAAGCTCTTGGGGCCATCCAATGAATCCGTCCATGCTTGCCTCTTTGTCTGTGATGTCAGTGTGTGTGATGTGGAGGCGTGCTTTATACAGCCACGTTGGGATGCAAAGCTTCGTAGGCCTTGGCCAACGCAGGGTCGCGCCGCATCATCTCGGCGTGGCTGACTCGGCCAGTGCGGGTCATGTAGCTGTAGGCAAATTCCACCGGTGTGAGGGCGGGCACCAACTGGTCCATGTCTTCGTACCAACGGATGCTCACATTGGCCGCGTCCCAAATCTTTTTCATAGGTGGCAAACGGGTTTCTTGGAAACGCGCCAAGGCTGCGGGAACATCGTTGCCCAACTCTTTGAACGCTTTGTACAAAGACACCGAGTCTTCCATCGCCAGACGCGTGCCCGAGCCAATCGAGAAATGCGCGGTACGCAAGGCGTCACCCATCAGCACCACATTGTCAAAACTCCAGCGTTCATTCCAGATCGCGGGAAAGTTACGCCAATGCGAGTGGTTGCTGATGATCGGGTGCTGCTTCAAGTCTTTGGCAAACACCTGCTCGCAGAGCTGGATGGTGTCTTCAGGGCTCATGCTGGCAAAGCCTGCGCGCTCCCAGGTGTCGTGCGTGACCTCCACCAAGAAGGTGCTCATGTCGGGGCGGTAGCGGTAATGGTGGG
>CAIMWY010000259.1 GCA_903845315.1 uncultured Burkholderiales bacterium | reverse complement strand
TTCTGACGGAGTGAGTCACCCGTCAATACAAAGCGATGGTTTCTTTGCATGATGCGGTCCAGCATGGCGTCCGCAATGGTGGTGTCACCAATCCAGGCGTGCCAGTGCTCGATCGGCAATTGCGATGTGATTACCGTGGCTTTGCTCGATGACCGGTCGTCAATAATTTCCAACAAGTCTGCCCGCGTCTGTGCGTCTAGCCCCGTCATGCCCCAGTCATCAAGCACCAACACATCCGTCTTGGCCAATTGAATCAGCCACTTGCCAAACGTGCCATTGCCATGGCGAATGCGTAGCTCCTCTCCCAAGCGAGGCACTCTTTGGTAAAGCGCTGTGTGGCCTTTTCTGGCGGCGTACTGTGCCAGCGCACACGCAAGCCACGATTTGCCCGAGCCAGTGGCACCGGTGATCAAAACGCTGTGCCCCGAAGCAATCCAATCTCCTAAGGCCAGGCTCATCACCGCACGCCTCTCAAGCCCACGGCCCGCTCTTGTATCTAAATCTTCAATGCAAGCTTGTGGGTACTTCAGCCTCGCATCCCTGAGTAAGCGTGTCTGCCTTTTGTCATTTCGGTGGTGCACCTCGCGGTCTACCAAGAGTGCAATGCGCTCTTCAAAGCTCATGCTGCTCATACCAGCTTGGCCCAATTGCTCTTGCAAACCCAGAGCCATCCCGGCCATGCGCAACTCTTGAAGCTGCGTGATCGTTGTGTTCATCATCATGTTGCTGCCCTGTCTTTTATGATTATTGGTAATACTTGGCACCGCGCACATGCGCGTGCTCCGGGCTTTGCCACTTGTCCGCTACAGGTGCACCCGCCTTGTCTCGGCCGTTTTGCAAGATGTCTTTGACATGCTGATACCGGCAAGTTCCCAAGCTAAGGGCCACCTCACACGCAGCCTCAAGCCGTGCCTCAGAGAATCTGCGCGCAAGCGAGAGCAGCCCCAAGCACGAGCGGTAGCCGTGCTCCGGATGGCGGTGGCTGGCAAGCAGCCGCTCCACCAATGCGCCAGTGGCGCTGCCAATGCTTTGGGCCCAGTGCACAAGGCGCTGCGGCGTCCACTCAAGGTGCTTTCTGTGAGCCACCGACAAGTGCTCCACTTGTGTGCTGTACCCACCCTTATGAGCACACCGCATGTGCGAGGTAACGCGGGCGCCGCGGTGTAACACCTCCACCACTTTGGCCGTTACCCTCAGCTCCAAGACCTGGCCCACCAAAGCGGTGGGCACGCTGTAGCGGTGGCCCTCAAACTCCACATGCTGATCGATGTGAACGCGAACAGATTTGAAGACCGCAAGCTCCCAGCTCTGCGCAGGCAACGGCTGCAAGGCAGGCGCATCAAGCTGCGCAAACGCAGTCGCTCGGCTGCCTGGCAGCTTTTGAAACGGCCTTGTGTTGAGGTACTCCAACAAGGGCACTATGGCCGCATTGACTTCATCCACAGTCTCAAAGCGCTGGTGGCGAAGCCTCATCATGATCCAGCGCTCCACCACCTGAACGGCAGACTCCACCTTGGCTTTGTCCTGCGGACGCTGAGGTCTGGCCGGCAAGATGGAGCAGCTATAGTGACGCGCAAAGTCTTGCACCGTGGCGCTCATTTTGGGCTCATACCGGTCAGACTGGCTGATCATGGCCTTGGGGTTGTCGGGCACGATCAGTTGCGGCACACCGCCAAAGAAGTCCAGCGCTTTTGCAGTGGCCCCAAGCCAATCGGCCATCGTCTCTCTGGGTGTGGCACAGGCAAAGGTGTAGCTAGATGCGCCCAAAGCGGCCACATAGATATGAGCCTTTGTGCCATCAGTGAGTTTGATTGTGGGGCCCGCGAAGTCGATGAACAACTTTTCTCCGGCGCGGTGAACCATGCGCAAAGAGCGTTTGAGGCTCTTAACGTAGTGGCGGTAATTGACGCTGAACTGCGAGTACTGGTGCACACGCTCGCCGGGGTGATGCTCCACAAACTCTTGCCACAGCAGCATGATGGTCATGCCTTTGCGGCGCATCTCATGATGCAAATGGCCAAAGTCTGGTCGAACAAAGTAATCTGGCGGGGGTGTTGGCGGGATGAGCCTTCTCTCCAGGGCAGTCTCACTAAGATGGGAGATGTCGTTCCAGCTTAAGCCCAGCTCAGAGGCCAAGCTAATGTATTTGGCAACAACGCCTTTGGAGATTCCCAAGGCCGCAGCGATTTGGCGCTGGGATAGCCCGGCTTTGAGGTGCAGTCGCAGAACGTCCCTGATCTTGCGCATATCAATCCTTCGAATGTCGGTCATATCCCACCCCAAAATGGAGCAGGCTAACCGCACATAGGGTTAAACAAATACGCAATAACGCGGGGTGGCTGTGCCGTTTTGATGATCGTGACCAGTAATTTGATCCAGACCCCCAAAGTGGTCACGATCGATCAAAACAGGTGGTCACGATCCGTCAAATTCACTGGTCACGATCTACTGGAATGGGTGGTCACGGTCGATCAAAAGACCCAGACCCCACCCGCCCCCGGGGGACGCTTGCACCAAAAGGGACTCCGACTTACCTATACGCTGAGTGTTGGAGGCGCGACCAGTAATTTCTAG
>CAIMWY010000258.1 GCA_903845315.1 uncultured Burkholderiales bacterium | reverse complement strand
GGTGTGGGACGAAGAACAAATCTTGCATTACTTCCCACGCCTGCGAGAGCGCATGCAGGTAGCCGCCGATTATTTGTCGGGCGGCGAGCAGCAAATGGTGGCGGTGGCCCGTGCCTTGTCGGGCAATGTGCGCTTGCTGTTGCTGGACGAGCCCTTTGAAGGTTTGGCCCCTGCGGTGGTGCAAGAGTTGTTCACCGTGTTTGACTTGTTGCGCCAACACATCTCCATCGTCATCGTCGAGCACAACTTGGATTTGGTCTTGGCCTTGGCCGACCGTGTGTATGCCTTGGAGCGTGGGCAAGTGTTCCACGAAGGACCTGCGGAGCCTCTGTTGACCGATTTGACGTACCGCAAGCAAATCTTGTGGTTGTGATTGCGAGAATTTTTAACCCATCCTTATTTGAAAGTAAGACCATGACCCAAAAACAAAAACCTAAGGCACTGGTAGAAAAAATGGCCAACGTTGCATGGCAACAATTCCCTGGGCATTTTGGTGGCGCCTTGTCCAAAGCCTTGGTGGGCCCTGGCAACGCGGACACACAGCGCATGGATTTTCGAATTTCACGCTACGCACCGGCCGCCTTTGTGGAAGAGCATGTGCACAAAATTCAAGAGCAGGTGTATTACGTGCTCGAAGGCGAGGGCGTGCTGACCACCGACGATGAGAAACACCTCATGCGTGCCCACGACTATGTGTATGTGCCGCCGGGCGTGCGCCACAGCTTCACCAACACAGGCACACAGGGCTTGGTGTTTTTGGTGGTCACCACCCCCACCGACGATGAACAGGAGATGCATTGATGTCGTCTCTGCCCCAACTGCAACACCTGATCGATGGCCGCTGGGTCGATGGTGCTGGCGCACGTGTCTCGGTGCGAGACAAATTCACCTTGAAAGACCTGTGGACCTTGGATGTGGCCGATGCCGCGCAAGTCACGCAAGCCGTCGATGCGGCCCAAGCGGCGTACCGACAAGGCCCCTTGGTGCCCTACGAGCGCGGTGCGGTGCTCGAGCGTGCGGCAGTCTTACTGGAAGAACGTCTGGACGATTTCGTGCAAACCATGCAGCGCGAGGCTGGCTTTACCCAGTCGGATGCTGCGGGTGAAACCCGACGCTGCATTCAAACCCTCAAGCTCTCTGGAGAAGAAGCGCGTCGCTTGGCGGGCGACATGATTCCGCTGATGGGCGCACCGGGCCAAAAAGGACGTTTGGGGTTCACCCTGCGCGTGCCACTGGGCGTGGTGGCTGCCATCACGCCGTTCAATGCGCCGCTCAACACGGTGGCGCACAAAGTGGGCCCCGCGTTTGCCGCTGGCAATGCGGTGATCTTGAAGCCCTCGACCCAAACACCAGGCATCGCTTGCAAGTTTGCGCAGCTGCTGTTGGATGCAGGCATGCCACGCGGTTTCTTGAGCGTTTTGCATGGCAGCGCCCAAGTGGTCAAGCATTTGCAAGACGACCCCCGAGTGCGCTACTTCGCCTTCACCGGCAGCACCGAGGTGGGTCGCAAAATTCAAGAGGCGGCAGGTCTGCGGCGCACGCAAATGGAGTTGGGCTCGATCGCTTGCACCATCGTGTGTGACGATGCCGACCTCGACATGGCATTGCCCAAGGTGGTGAATGCGGGTTTTCGCAAAGCAGGGCAGGTGTGCACCTCGGTGCAATTGCTGCTGGTGCATGCCTCGCGGGTGCAAGAGGTCGAGAGCCGTTTGGCACGCTTGGTGGGTGGCTTGAGTTTTGGCGATCCCAAAGATCCTCAAACCTTTGTGGGTCCGGTGATCAGCGAAGATGCCGCGATTCGCATCGAGGCTTGGATTGACGAGGCCATGTCGTTGGGCGCCCAACGTTTGGTGGGGGGGGCACGGCAAGGCGCGGTCATACCGCCCACGTTGCTGACGCGCATCAGCGACAGCATGAAAGTGGGTTGCTGCGAAATTTTTGGGCCGGTCGTGTGTATCGTGCCTTTTGACACCCTGGATCAAGCGATTGCGCGGGTCAACGCCACACCGTTTGGTTTAGCCTCTGGGCTGTTCACCAACCGCTTGGCTGAAGCTTTGGCTGCCGCACACACGCTGGAGGTGGGCGGTGTCCACATCAACGAAACTTCGAGCTCGCGGGTGGATTTGATGCCCTATGGTGGCTCCAAAGACAGCGGCTTTGGTCGCGAGGGTCCCTACTATGCCATCCACGAGATGACCGAAGAGCGCATTGTGACCATCACGACGTGATGCGACCTATTGATTTGAACTGAAAGCAGGCAATGGCAACTATGAAGGGTGGCGAACTCATCGCCGAATACTTGGTGCAAGAAAAAGTGCCGTACATCTTTGGCATTTGCGGCCACGGCAACGTGGGCATTTTGGATGCCTTGTACGAAGTGCGTGACCGTTTGAAACTGGTGTCACCCCGCCACGAGCAGTGCGCGGGTCACATGGCCGACGCCTACTACCGCGTCAAACACAAACCCGTGGTGACCTTGACCTCGACGGGCCCGGGCTCGGCCAACATGGTGATGTCTTTGGCCACCGCCTTGTCCGACTCGTCGGCCTTCTTGGCCATCACCTCGAACGTGCCCACCTCGCAGCACAACCGTGCACCGTTTCAAGAGCTCTACAAACACAACCAGGCCGACTTTGCGCAAGTCATGCGCCCGGTGGTCAAACGCGCGTTTCAGCCCACCCGCGTGGACATGTTGCCGCTGGCCTTGCGCCAGGCCATGGACACCATGGTCACGGGCCGACCCGGCCCGGTGAATTTGGACATTCCCTACAACGTCTACCAAGAAGAGGCCGAGGTCAGCGTGCCCGAGAGCTCGCACATCCACCGCATGCACCGCCCGGGCGCGAGCGATGTCGACATGGCGGCCACACTCGATTTGTTGGCCAAAGCGCATCAACCGGTGCTGTTCATTGGCCATGGCGCCACCTTGTCCGAAGCGGGTCCCGAGATCACGGCCTTGGCCGAGCGTTTGGGAATTCCCGTCATCACCTCACCCAACGGCATGGGTTGCATTGCGGGCGACCATCCTTTGGCCTTGGGCTTCATTGGCCGCAACGGCGCATTCCCAGCCAACGAATCGGGTCGTCATGCCGACTTGGTGTTGACATTGGGCACGCGCTTTGACGACCGCAGCTCTTCCAGTTGGCACCCTGGCTATTCTTGGAACTTCCCCAAGACCCAGCTGGTGCACGTGGACATCGACCCCCAAGAGCTGGGCCGCAACTACGCGCCCACACTGGGCGTGATTGCCGACATCAAGGTCTTCACCCAGCAACTCTTGAACGCGCTGGACAAGCGACCCGAGATACAGGCGGCCCGCTACGCCCCTTGGCTGGCGAAAGTGCAAAGCTGGCAAGCGCAGTGGGAGACCTTCATCCGGCCCCACTTCAGTGACTCCACCAGCCCCTTGCGGCCCGAGTTTGTGGTGGGCACCCTGCAAAAAATACTGCCCGACGATGTGATCTTGGCGCTCGACTCCGGTGTGCACCACAACTGGTTCATGCAATTTTGGAAAGCCAAGCGGCCTCAGAGCATGCTCAACAGCTGGGGCTATTCGTCCATGGGCTTTGGCGTGTGCGGTGTCATGGGCGCGCAGTTGGCTGCGCCCGATCGGCCGTGCGTGGCGGTGGTGGGGGATGGGGGATTCACCATGGCACCGTATGTCTTGTGCACCGCGGTCGAATACAACCTGCCGGTGGTGTGGATCGTGTGGAACAACTTTGCCTGGGGCGCCATTCGCGACATTCAGTATGGGATGTTCGATGGCCGCGAAATCGGCACAGCTTTCTACCATGGTCAAACCGGCGAGCGTTACAACCCCGACTTTGCGGCTTGGGCCCGAGCCTGTGGCGCAGACGGCTACACCGTGACGCGCCCGCAAGAGCTGGCGGCTGCGGTCGAGATGGCGCTCAAGAACAAGCGGCCTTGCGTGATCGACGTGCACGTCGACCCCGAAGTGCGCCCACCGTCGACCGGCACCTGGCAGCTGCCACCCACCCCCTACAAAGAGCCGATGTACGGCAAG
>CAIMWY010000257.1 GCA_903845315.1 uncultured Burkholderiales bacterium | reverse complement strand
TCGGGTTGGTCTTTGTCGGTGCCGCCGGGGTTGCCATCAAAGATGACGCAGGTGGTGCCATTCAGCAAACCACTCATCTGCGCATTCCACATCACCCAGCCGGTCGAGCTGTACCAGTGGTAGCGCTCGCCCCAGCTGTTGGGGTGGTAGCTGCAGCCCACGTCGTTGTGCAAGACCTTCAAGGCCAAGGCCACGATGGTGCTGCCACCGTGGCCATGCACGATGGGCTTGGGCAAGCCTGTGGTGCCGCTCGAATAGACAATCCACAGTGGGTGGTCAAAGGGCAGTGACAGCGGCTGGAACTGCGCCGTGGCCGCGTCGTCGCGGGTGATGGTGCTGTCGTAGTCGGTGCTGTCAGGCAAGTGGGCCTCGGCGTTGAGGTTGCGCAGCAAGATCAGGTGTTGCACGGTGGGCAGTTGGGCGCGCATCTCGGAGACCACCTGCATGCGGTCGTGCTCGCGACCGCCGTAGCGCACGCCGTCGCAGGCGATCAAAATTTTGGGCTCGATTTGCGCAAAGCGGTCGAGCACGGCGTTCGTCCCCATGTCGGGTGCGCAAATGCTCCACACGCCCCCCAAACTGACGGTGGCCAAGAACGCCACCATGGCTTGCGGGATGTTGGGCAAGTAGGCGGCCACACGGTCGCCGGGTTGCAGGCCCTGGGCTTTCAGGTGCAGCGCCAGCGAGGCGGCTTGGCGTTGGAGTTCAGGCCACGAGAGCTCTTGGTGCAGGCCTTGTTCGTTGCGGCTGACCAGGGCCACCAAGCCTGCGGCATGCGCCGCCTCAACATGGCGAAATACCTGTTGCGCGTAGTTCAGGTGCGCGCCGGTGAACCACTCAGCGCCCGGCATGGCGTTTTTCACCAAGGCGGCTTGGTGCGGTGTGGGCGAGCGCAAGTCAAAGTAGTCCCAAATGCTTTGCCAAAACGCATCCAAGTCGGTGGTGGACCAGCGCCACAGGGCGTCGTAGCTGTCAAAGCGCAAGCCTTTGTGCTGGCTGAGCCAGTCTTGGTAGAGGCGAATTTGGGGAATGTACGCAGGCGTGGTCATGCGCCAAGATTAACAGGCGACAGCCCGCTCTAGCCCCCGAGAGAACACCAAGTTAAGCTCTGCGCACAGAACTATGTCAGGAGACGGCGATGGCGCGACGCTTTGTGGATTTGTCTATTTTTTTAGAAAACGATGTGGTCAGCGACCCGCCGGCTTTTGCGCCCAAGATCGAGTACTTCACGCATGAGAACACCTACGCGCAGATCGAACCGTTTTTTCCGGGGCTGAAAAAAGAAGACCTGCCCGATGGCGAAGGCTGGGCGGTGGAGTTTGTGCAGCTGTCCACCCACAACGGCACCCACTTGGATGCACCCTACCACTTTCACTCCACCATGGACAACGCGTTGGGCAGCAAAAAGCCGGCCATCGCGATTCATGATGTGCCGCTGGAGTGGTGCTTTCAACCCGGCGTGAAGCTGGACTTTCGCCACCTGCCCGACGGCTATGTGGTGACCGCCGCTGACGTGGCGGCCGAGTTGCAACGCATTGGCCACACCCTGAGTCCGCTGGAGATTGTGGTGATCAACACGCGCGCGGGATCGCGCTATGGCCACAACGACTTTGTGGCGAGCGGTTGCGGCATGGGCTACGAAGCCACCATGTATTTGCTAGAGCGCGGCATTCGATTGACCGGCACCGACGCTTGGAGCTGGGACGCGCCCTTTGTGCACACCGCCAAAAAATATGGCGAGACCCACGATGCTTCGTTGATTTGGGAAGGCCACAAAGCAGGCCGTGACATTGGCTACTGCCACATCGAAAAAATGCACAACCTCGAAGCCTTGCCACCCACAGGGTTTTACATCAGCTGCTTTCCACACAAGATTCGTGGCGCTTCTGCGGGGTGGACACGCGCCGTGGCGATTTTTGACGATGCGCTGATGGCCTCGTCATCAACCTGACGAAGGCCAAGGCTCATGCGGCCGCGTCGCGTTGCATGCGTTCGCTTTTCCAGTACACATCGTCGCCGCCGTTGAGGCGGTTGAGGACGCGGGCCAAGACAAACATCAAATCGCTCAAGCGGTTGAGGTATTGACGCGGCGTTTCTTGAATCGCCTCTTCGTTGCCCAAGGCCACCACCGCACGCTCGGCGCGGCGCGCCACGGTGCGGCACACATGGGCCAGGGATGCTGCGCGGTTACCCGCAGGCAAGATGAATTCTTGTAGGCGTGGCAG
>CAIMWY010000256.1 GCA_903845315.1 uncultured Burkholderiales bacterium | reverse complement strand
GGCAACGCTGTGCATGATGCGCTGGGTATAAGGGTCAGACAGCTACCGATCAACATGAAAAATATTTTAGCGGCCAGTTAAGAACAGCGTTTGAATAGATCATTCCATTTTTAGATTCGCAACCCGAGCCACCTTGGCTGCGTTTTCTCGATCCGTGCGCATGAATTCGCCAAAGTCCTCAGGTGTTCCCCCTGTGGGGTCTACCGACACAGGCGTGAGCACACGGTCAATAAACTTGGGGTCAATCAGCAACTTGCCAACCTCAGAATTGATGCGCGCGATAATTTCTTTGGGTGTACCTGCGGGCGCTGTCATCCCCACCCAACTTAAAATAGGAGGAGGAAATCCGGCCTCTTTCAAGGTGGGAGCATCAAGCAGGGGCGAACGCCGTTTACCCACAATCGCCAACACTTTGACCTTGCCTGCTTTGACAAAAGGCTGCATCAATCCAGGCGTGTTCAGCGTAACTTGCACATCTCCGGCCAGCAGTGATGTGACGACTTGGTCAATACTTTTAAACGGCACATGCGTGAAGCTGGCACCCGACTCGTGTTGCAACACGGACAAATACAGATGCGGAAAACTACCCAGGCCCCAAGAGCCCCAGTTGAGCTGTCCCGGCTTGGACTTGGCCAGTTCCATCAACTCTTGCAGGCTGTTCACGGGCACTGACACGTTGACAACCACCGCTGAGTTGATGACACCAATATTGATCACGGGCGCCAAGTCTTTGAGTGGATCGTAGGGAAGTTTTGCGTAAAGCAAAGGGTTCATCGTGACCTGGCTAAAACTCGGTATGCAAAAGGTGTATCCATCGGGGGGCGCTTTGGCGCAAGCTTCCATGCCGATGATGCCATTGGCGCCAACTTTATTCTCAACAACAAAAGGTTGTCCGAAAGTTTGCGTGAGAGATTGAGCAATCGCGCGTGAGATCAAATCACCGGGTGACCCTACTCCTAGAGGCTGGATGATCTTGACTTGGCGCGAAGGATAGGGCTGCGCCCAAACACATGCACCAAACAATGAAAGGAACAACCACAACAGAAAGTTTTTGATACGCATGGGAGCCTTTAACTGGTCAAAAAACGTCACCCCACCAATTGATTGGAAGAGCCTTTTGTGACAACTCATTTATCGCTAGGGGATTACAGTCAAAGTATATAGGTCACTGCCAAAGGGTCATCATGCAAGAGCGCGTTAGCATTATTTCTGAAGGTTTGAAGTTATCTGCAGTTATGCAATTCCCACCTGGCCATCAACCTGGACAGAAACATCCTGCCATTGTGGTGGTTCATGGATTTGGTGCCAATAAGGATGCTGGCAATGTCACAGTTCCTGCATCGTTGTATGCGCAGTGGGGTTACATCTCTTTGCGCGTGGACATGCGCGGTTGCGGGGAAAGCGAAGGCACACCCGGCCACGTGATCGCCATGGATCAAGTGCATGACGTGCAAAGTGCCATTACTTATTTGAACCAACGCCCAGAGGTGATAGCAGATCGCATTGCCTTGTCGGGCACCAGTTTCGGTGGCGCCGTGGTGATCTACACAGCGGGCATTGACAAACGGGTGGCTGCTGTAATCTCGGCGGGTGGCTGGGGCGATGGCGAGCGAAAACTCAAAGGCCAACATCCAACGCCAGAAGGATGGGACAAGTTCACACGCATGCTACAAGAAGGACGCGAACACAAAGCAAAAACAGGCACCTCAAAGATGGTGCATCGGTTTGACATTGTTCCCATTCCACCGCATCTTCGTGCAGGCTTGCCACCTACAGCGGTGATGGAGTTTCCTGTCGATACGGCACAAAGTATTTTTGACTTTAGACCTGATGAGGTGGTGGCACAGATTGCTCCGCGTCCAGTGCTGTTTATGCATGCAGCACCTGATTCAGTTACGCCAACAAGCGAATCAATCGAGATGTTCAAACGTGCCAAGCCCCCTGCTGAGTTGTACCTATTCAATGGGGTTGAACATTTCATGCTTTCAGAAAACAATACACGCGTCAACGACACTTTGCGTGGTTGGCTGGGAAATTACTTTGCGCTGCCTTCCGCAAAAGCGCAATCTCTCTAAAAGTGAAAACTAGTCCACTTTCACCTCAGCTGACTTGATCACCTGTGACCATTTCACAATTTCGGATTTCATATAGTCTGAAAATTGCTCGGGCGAACTGGATTTCGTATCAATGCCTTGCGTTGTGAGTTGCTGCTTGAACTTGTCGTCGACATTGAGTTTTAACAACTCGCGATTCAATCGATCGACAATTTCTTTGGGCGTGCCTTTAGGCGCCATCAGACCAAACCAGACAGATGTTTCGTAGCCAGGAAGGCCGGACTCAGCCACAGTAGGCAGATCGGGGGCTGCGGAAGTACGATGAGATCCCGTTGAAGCCAAAGCAACCAGAGAACCTGATTTGATGTGTGGCAGAACACTTGATGTCGGGGAAAATAAAATAGAAACACGTCCAGCAATTAAGTCAGTCACCGCTTGTGGACTACCCCGGTAAGGGACGTGTGTCATCTTGACTTCGGCCATTGAATTGAATAACTCAGCTGCCAGATGGGAACCGGTTCCATTGCCTGAAGATGCGAACATCAAACGGTCGGGCGACTGACGCCCCATAGCAATCAACTCTTTGACAGAACGTGCTGGAACAGACGGGTGAATAACCAGCAAATTAGGAACGCTTGCTACAAGACCAATAGGCGCAAAGTCTTTGTTCATACCAAACGATAAATTAGGCATCAAGCTTGCATTGATTGCATTCGCCACAGTTGCCAGTAACAGCGTGTATCCGTCGGGTGTTGACTTAGCCACAAAATCTGCCCCAATGCTGCTTCCCGCCCCAGGTTTGTTGTCTACGCTGATGGGTTGCCCCAAATTTTCACCTAATTTCTGAGCAACCAAACGCGCAACAACATCAGATGAAGCACCCGCGGGAAATCCAACGACCAACTTAATGGGGCGATTTGGGAAACCCGTTGGGGTTTGGGCATTGGATAAATTGCAAGAAATGAATGGGATGAGTACTGCGAATTTCAGAAGTAATGTTGTATTCATATTTTTTCACACTTGGTAAGTGCGTGACACCCTATTAATTAACTCTGTGTACAGTACCCTGATCTGATAAATAGTCAACTCAGGAGAAACACTTGCATACCCATTCACTCATTGATGAATCTTCGATTTCTGGCGCCGAACATTGGGTGCAAAAAGGGGATGTTCGACTTTTCTTGTGGAACAAAAAACGTGCAAAGGGGACCACTTACCGTGGAACAATCCTCTTCATACATGGATCTTCTTGGTGCTCGCAACCAACCTTTGATCTTGATGTGCCAGGACGACCTTATTCATCGGTCATGAATTGGTTTTCAATTCTTGGGTATGACACTTGGTGTTTAGATAATGAGGGTTATGGTCGGTCTGACAAAAATCGCCCCATAAATTTTGGAATCACCAATGGTGCAGAGGATATCGTTCCCGCTTCAGAGTACATCTTGAAGAAAGAGGGCATCGAAAAAATACTGCTTTATGGAATTTCAGCAGGTGCTCTCAAAGCCGCATTGTTTGCAGAATGGCATCCTGAGCGAGTATCACGCCTAGCACTTGATGCATTTGTCTGGACAGGCGAAGGGAGTCCAACGCTCGTGGAGCGACGCAAAAAATTACCGGAATATCAAGCGTCGAACCGTAGGCCCTTTACAAAGGAGGTGATCCAAAGTGTGTTCGACAGGGACCTTCCTGGAACAGCGGAACAATCCATGATTGATGCCTTTGCGCAAGCATCTATGGCGTTAGACACGACCGTGCCGACTGGTACGTATGTAGATATGTGTACCAAATTACCGATGGTAAATCCCCACAAAGT
>CAIMWY010000255.1 GCA_903845315.1 uncultured Burkholderiales bacterium | reverse complement strand
GGCCTAACGGAGGCGACGGTGGCCGCGGCGGCCACGTGTTTGCAGTGGCAGACCCCAACCTCAACACCTTGGTCGACTTTCGGTTCTCGCGTCGTCACGAAGCCAAGCGCGGTCAACACGGTTTAGGTTCCGACATGTTCGGTCATGCCGGGGACGACATCACGCTCAAAATGCCCGTGGGCACCATCATCACCGACGCTGAAACCGGCGATGTGCTGTTCGAACTACTCACCCCGGGCGACGTGATCACCATTGCCAAAGGCGGGGATGGTGGCTTTGGCAATATGCGCTTTAAGAGCGCGATCAACCGAGCCCCACGCCAAAAAACTCCCGGTTGGCCTGGCGAAAAGAAAGAGCTCAAGCTGGAACTTAAAGTGTTGGCCGATGTAGGCTTGCTGGGCATGCCCAATGCCGGCAAGTCCACGTTGATCTCTGCCATTTCCAACGCTCGTCCCAAAATTGCGGACTACCCCTTCACCACCTTGCACCCAAATTTGGGCGTGGTGCGAGTGGGCCCTGAGCAAAGCTTTGTGGTGGCCGATGTGCCGGGTTTGATCGAAGGTGCCTCAGACGGCGCCGGATTAGGGCACCAGTTCTTGCGTCACTTGCAGCGTACACGACTGTTGCTGCATATGATCGACATTGCACCGTTTGACGAAGGTGTGGATCCGGTCAAGCAAGCCAAAGCCATCGCGGCAGAACTCAAAAAATACGACAAAGCCTTGTATGACAAACCGCGTTGGTTGGTTTTGAACAAGCTCGACATGGTGCCTCTCGATGAGCGTGTCGCTGTGGTGGCTGACTTTGTCAAACGTTTCAAATACAAAGGTCCGGTGTTCCAAATTTCAGCGCTCACGCGCGAGGGATGCGAACCCCTGATCAAAGACATTTACAAACACATCAAAGCGCAACAGGTGGCTGAGCAGCCACCTGAATACATTGACCCGCGATTTGTTGACCCAGAAGCCTGAACTGACCACATGACCCATACCTCTACCCACTTGTTACGCGATGCGCGTCGCATCGTGGTCAAGGTCGGCTCTAGCTTGGTGACCAACGAAGGTCGCGGCTTGGATGAGCAGGCCATTGGTGAGTGGTGTCGGCAGTTGGGTGCCTTGGTCCGCGACGGACGTGAAGTCATCATGGTCTCCAGCGGTGCCATTGCCGAAGGTATGAAGCGATTGGGCTGGACCACCCGCCCGCACGAATTGCACGAACTGCAAGCGGCGGCTGCGGTGGGTCAAATGGGCTTGGCTCAGATGTACGAAACCAAGTTGAGTGAAAACGGTTTGGGCTCAGCACAAGTACTCCTCACCCATGCCGACTTGGCCGATCGCGAGCGCTACCTCAATGCGCGTTCCACCTTATTAACCTTGTTGACCCATGGCGTTCTGCCGGTGATCAACGAGAACGACACCGTGGTCAACGACGAAATTAAATTTGGTGACAACGACACCTTGGGCGCCTTGGTGGCCAACCTGGTGGAAGCCGATGCCTTGATCATCTTGACCGATCAACAAGGGCTCTACACCTCAGATCCGCGTCGCGACCCTGCCGCCACCTTTGTGCACGAAGCCCGCGCAGGCGATGCCTCCTTAGAGGATATGGCCGGGGGCGCAGGCTCTAGCATTGGCAAAGGCGGCATGATCACCAAAATTTTGGCTGCCAAGCGAGCCGCTGGTTCTGGCGCATCCACCGTGATCGCCTGGGGTCGTGAGCCCGATGTCTTGGTGCGCTTGACACAAGGCGAAGCCATTGGCACTTTGTTGGTTGCGCCAACCCAAAAACAGCAAGCCCGCAAGCAGTGGATGGCCGACCACCTGCAACTGCGTGGTTCCGTCACGATAGACGATGGGGCTGCGGGTAAATTGCAGCACGAAGGTAAAAGCCTCTTGCCAATTGGCATGACGGCTGTGGATGGCGATTTCTCACGCGGTGAAGTGATTGCCATCTTGGATGTCCGAGGACAGGAAGTGGCCCGTGGCTTGGCCAACTACGCCGCAGCAGAAGCGCGCTTGCTCTGTCGCAAGCCCTCTGCGGATGTGAAGCAACTGCTGGGTTATGTGGCAGAGCCCGAGATGGTTCATCGCGACAACTTGGTACTTACCAAACTCGCTTGAGCTTGGACCGCACGAAGCCCCTCAGGACTTCGCAGTTTTTTCAATCACCTTGTTTGAGCGCAGCCTGAGGGTCTGGATCAAAACTGGCCCCTGGAGGCAACTCCATGCTCATGCTGATGGACATGCCAAATTGTTTGGTGCTCACATTCATCTCTTGTTGGATGTGATTCATGCCGCGCAAGTAGCGGTTGCGGCCTTCTTGCCGAGGCAAATAGCGGGACAGCTCGGTCAACGCCATTTCATACACGCCACGTTTGAACTCCACCACCACGTCCAGCGGTACCCAGTAGTCGTTCCAGCGCCAAGCGTCGAATTCGGGATGGTTGGTGGCGCGCAAGTTCAATGAATGGTCGGGCGCAATCAGTTGCAACAAAAACCAAATTTGTTTTTGACCTTTGTAAAAGCCACGCGCATCACGCCGGATGAACCGGTCTGGCACCTCATAGCGCAACCAATCTCGGGTTCGGGCCACGATACGCACATGCTCTTGCTTGAGCCCCACTTCTTCGTGCAATTCGCGGAACATGGCTTGTTCGGGAGTCTCTCCTCGATCAATACCTCCCTGCGGAAACTGCCAACTGTGGGTGCGGATACGCTTGCCCCAAAAAACCTGATTTCTCTGGTTGAGCAAGATGATGCCGACGTTGGGTCTG
>CAIMWY010000254.1 GCA_903845315.1 uncultured Burkholderiales bacterium | reverse complement strand
GCCGAGTGCGTGGGCGACGGCTATTGGTTTGTCGACCGTGCCACCCAGTACGCCAAAGAGCGCGTGGTGTTCGGTCGCGCCATCGCGCACAACCAAGGCATTCAATTCCCCATTGCCAAGGCCCACATCAACGTGGAAGCGGCCAGCTTGATGCGCTATGAAGCCGCGCGTTTGTTTGATGCCGGGCTGCCGTGCGGCGCACAGGCCAATATGTCGAAGTTGCTGGCGGCCGACGCCTCGTGGGAAGCGGCCAATGTGTGCCTGCAAACCCATGGTGGTTTTGGCTTTGCCGCCGAGTACGACATCGAGCGCAAGTTCCGCGAAACACGCTTGTACCAAGTGGCGCCGATCTCCACCAATTTGATCTTGTCCTACGTGGGCGAGCATGTCTTGGGCATGCCCAAGTCTTACTGAGCGCGCACCATGACCTCCCCTGCTTTGCCCCTCTACGCCACCCTTGAATGCAGCCGCGTCTCCGACCATGTGTTGCAGGTGTGCTTGAACCGTCCTGAGGTGGGCAATGCGCTCAACACCCAAATGGCGGTGGACTTGCTCGACCTGTGGACGCGCTTGACCGATGTGTCGGGTGAGCTGCGTTGCGTGGTGTTCACGGGCGCGGGCCCCAAAATATTTTGTGGTGGCGGCGACCTCAAAGAGCGCAACGGCATGACGCCGCAAGCGTGGCAGCACCAGCATGAAATTTTTGAGCGCCTGTATTGGGCGCAGATTGATTTGCCCCTACCGGTGATTGGCGCCATCAACGGACATGCCTACGGCGGCGGCTTGGAAATGGCGTTGTGTTGCGACTTTTTATACGTCAGCCAAGAGGCGCGCTTTGCGCTGCCCGAGGTGACGCTGGGCATCATGCCGGGCATGGGGGGCACACAAAACCTGCCGCGTGCCTTGGGTGAGCGCCGCGCCAAAGAATTGATGCTCACCGGTCGCCCTTTCAGCGCTGCCCAAGCCCTGGAATGGGGCTTGGTCAACCAAGTGGCCGCCCCCGATCAGGTGTTGAACTTGGCCTTGGAGACGGCGCAGCGCATCGCGGCCAATGCGCCTTTGTCGGTGCGACAAATCAAAAAGTCGATCCGCTTCGGTGGCCAGATGGAGTTGCGCACCGCCTTTCGTTTTGAGGTCGAGGCCTACAACCGGTTGGTCGACACCGACGACCGGCGCGAAGGTGTGTCTGCGTTCAACGAGAAGCGCCCTGCGGTGTTCAACGGTCGCTGAGCCATACAAAGGTTCGGGTGAGTTCTACCGACACGCCCTCTTGGACCGAGCAATTGCTGGCCTTGCAAGGCCGGCCCATCTCCGATGCCGACCGGGATCGAGCGGCACTGCACCTGATCGATTGGCTGGGCTGTGTGCTGTTGAGCCACACCTCGCCTGCGGGTCAGGCCTTGAGCCGTTGGGCGGCTCAGGCGGCCACTGGCCCTTGCTGGACGGCGGGGGGGGTGTACCTGTGCAGCGAGGCGGCGGCCTTGGTCAACGGGGGACTGGGCAACATCGATGAGTTGGATGACTTGCACCGCGCAGCGGTGGTGCACCCGGCAGACACCATCATGGCCGCTGCGCTGGCGATGGCGCAGAGGCAACAGGCAACCCCACAGGCCTTTCTCGACGCCGTGGTGCGTGGTTACGAGGTGGCCATACGCGTGGGCTTGCTGGCTGGCACTGCGCATTACCGGCACTGGTACAGCACCGCCACTTGCGGTGTGTTTGGGGCGGCCACGGCGTGTGCCAGTCTGTTGCAACTCGATGCCACGCAGGCCATGCATGCCTTGGCTCAAGCGGGTATGCAAGCCAGTGGTGTGTGGCAGTGTCGTTTGGAGCCCGGCTTTTCTAAGCAACTGGCTACGGGGCGCAGCGCGCAGTCGGGCGTGTTGGCCGCCGACTTGGCGGCGGCGGGATTGGCCGGGCCACGCCACGTGCTGGAGGGTCGGCATGGATGGCTGGCCGCCACGGCTAGCGTGCCTGATGCCGCGCGTGCGCGGGCGGTGTTGGCGCCTGCACCTGGCACGCCATGGTTGATCCACGAGGTGAGCTTCAAGCCCTGGCCCGCCTGCCGCCATGTGCACCCGGCCATGGCGTGTGCCATGCAATTGCACACGCAAGTGGGCGATGTGGGCGAGATCGTTCGCATTGAGGTGAGCAGCTACCAAACGGCGGTGGATTTTGCCGATCAAGCGCAGCCAGAAACAACACAGCAGGCGCGCTTTAGCTTGCAGCATGGGGTGGCAGTGGCGCTGCTGCGAGGTGATTTTTGGTTGGGCGATACACAGCCCGAAACGTTGGCGCATCCGATGCTGGCCCGCTTGCGCGCTTGCACCCAGATTTATGCGTCGTCACGCTGGAGCCGCGCTTACCCAGCGCACTATGGCGCGCAAGTGCGTGTGCGGTTGCGCGATGGGCGGCACTTGGCGGCCTGTGTGGCAGACGCCCCAGGCGACCCGGAAAACCCCATGTCGTCCGCGCAGGTGGTGACCAAAGCGCAGCGCGTGATGCAGGACGCCGGTTATGCGCAGCAGGCGGCGAGGCAACTGGCACAAGCGTGTGCTGCGTTGTCGCAGGCCTCGTCAATGGACGGTGTGTGGAACGCCGTGCGCCACCTGCGCTCGGCCTGAGGTCAGGGCGGCGCGCTGGATGTGCGCGTGGGCCACAGCACCGAGGCGATGGCCGCGACCACAAGCAGTACTGCCAGCCAGTCTTGCCAGTGCAGCACTTCGCCCAGCCACCAAGCGCCGCTGAACACGCCCAAGACGGGAATGAACATCACGCTCAAGCTCGACGCCAAGGGTGGCAAGCTGCGGGCTAGGCCCAGCCAGGCGGCCTGGGCAAAGACAAACACGCCCAAGGCGTTGTAGAGGATAGAAGCCCAGGTGGTGGCAGACGGCATGACCCAGCGGTCCCACTCAAACACAGCGGCCACGCCGCTCATCACCAGCGTGGTCATGGCGGTCATCCAAAACACAATCGTCAATGTGGGCACGCTCATCTTGGTGTGGCGAATGAGCTGGGTACCCAGCGCCCAAGAGGCAGCAGCCAACAAGGCGATGACCACCCCCAAAGGCTTGCCAGATAAGTGGACCAACTCATGCCACAGCAGCAGCATGGCGCCAGCGGCGGCCAAGGCCACGCCCAGCCATGCCCGACTGCGCAGTGGTGACTGAAAGAACAACACGCCGATGACCGCCGAAAAAATCGGCATGGTGTAGCCAAGAATGGCGGCGCGCCCGCTCGACAAATCTTGCACCGCCAAAATGATCAGCACGTGCCAGACGAACATATTGGTGGTCGCCAGCAGCAACAGTTCTTTCCACTCCTTGCGCGGAACGTGAAAAGGCACCCGCATGCGCAGCATCACCAAGCCCAGCACAGGACATCCGATCCACATCGAAATACTTCGAAAGGTGATGGCGGGATAGCCCGTGATGCCAAGTTTCAAAATGGGCCAGTTGATGCCCCACACCAAGGTCAGGATGACAAGGGTGACCCACTGTTTGCGGGTGAGGTGGTGTGCGTGGGACATAGGCGTGAAGCTTAGCTCAGCGAGCGCTTGAAGTCCGCGAATGGTATGGCTTGATGAAGCGCCACCTCAGAGGTCATGGACAATGATGTTTTTCATTCAAAGTCTCGCCATGCAGATCACCCAAGACACGGTCGTCACCCTCAAATACCAAATCGCCACACCCGCAGGCAAGTCCTTGGACGCGGGGCCTTTGTCGTATTTACACGGCGGCTATGACAACATTTTTCCAAAGGTCGAAGCCGCACTCCATGGCCAAGCCATGGGCTTTGCCGTCAAGCTGGATTTGAGCGCCCAAGATGCATTTGGCGAACGCGACGAATCGTTGGTGCGTGTGATTCCCAAATCAGAATTTCCACCAGGCGTGAAAGTCGGCGGGCAGTTGCAAGCCGCGGGCGATGACGGTCAGCCGCGCGTGTTCAACGTGGTAAAGATCAAAGGGCCCGAAGTGCACCTAGACGGTAACCATGCGTTGGCGGGCCAAGCCTTGCGTTTCAGCTGCACCGTGACGGATGTGCGCGCTGCCACGGCGGAAGAAATGGCCCACCGCCATGTGCATGGCACGCATGGGCATCAGCATTGAAATCAGCTGGTTAGCAAACGCTTCAGGTAGCGCCCGGTAAAACTCGCCGGATTGGCGGCCAGTTGCTCGGGCGTGCCCACGCCCACTACGTGGCCGCCGCCACTGCCGCCCTCTGGTCCCATGTCGATCAGCCAGTCGGCGGTTTTGATGACGTCCAAGTTGTGCTCGATGATGACGATGGTGTTGCCCGCATCGCGCAGGTGTTGCAGCACTTTCAAGAGCAAGTCAATGTCGGCAAAGTGCAGGCCGGTGGTGGGCTCGTCCAAGATGTAGAGCGTGCGCCCGGTGTCGCGCTTGCTCAACTCTAGGGCCAGTTTCACGCGCTGCGCTTCACCGCCCGAGAGGGTGGTGGCGGCTTGGCCGAGTTGCAGGTAG
>CAIMWY010000253.1 GCA_903845315.1 uncultured Burkholderiales bacterium | reverse complement strand
GCGGCGGCACCGCATGGCAAGGTCGCAAAGAGTATGTATTCAGCTTCTACGGCATCATTGACTTTGTGAGCACCGTGCCGTTTTATTTGCAGCTGCTATTTCCTGGCGCCGACCTGCGCGTGCTGCGTATGTTCCGTTTAATGCGAATTTTCAAACTCTCACGCTACAACAGCGCATTTGAAGACATGGTGGCTGCCGTCAAGGCCGAGAAAGACTCTTTCTCTTCGGCTGTGTTTTTGCTTTTCATCAGCTGCTTGCTGTTTTCCTCGCTGATCTACATCATCGAAGGCCATGAACAACCGGATGTCTTCCCATCTATTCCTGCTGCCATGCACTGGTTTGTCATCACCATTGTCTCGGGTTGGGGCAACGTCGACCCAGTCACTTTTCTGGGCACGCTGCTTGTGATCCTCACGCAAATTTTGTCCATCGCCTTGGCTGCCATTCTGACCGGTGTGGTTGCAACGGCTTACACCGCACAAGTAGAACGTCGCCAAGCTTTGTATGAAATGGAAGTGCGGTCTGCACTGTCAGACGGCGTGGTCACGGAAGAAGAGCAAGCAAAGCTAAAAATGATGCAAGCCAAGTTGGGCATGTCTGACGAGCAAGTGCAATCCATCGTCACTCAGATGGAAGAGGAAAAGCACATTTCTGCGGCCAACAAGCAACCCTAAATCCACAAGGAACACCATCATGGACAACCGCGCTTACGAAAAATACAAGCAAGAAAATCCCGACGTATATACCCCCCTCTCGACCTACGATTACTTAGAGTGGTTCGTACAAGAGATGACTGCCGTCGAGTTGGTCGTGTGTGGCGTAGCCATCGTGTTGGCAGTCTATGCAATTTACAAACTTTTTTTGAAACTAAAAGATAAGCACACCGATGATCCCGACGCGTGAAGCCTGTGCCCCGGATCTTCTGACCGCATGACCGGTTGGCACGCAAAACTCTCTCTTGCTTATGCCAGATCAGGACCACGCACCGTGGTCCGCTTTGAGCACCTCGGCCCCTTGCGCGTTCTGCAAAGCCTCTACCCCGAAGGCGAACGTGTCTGCCACAACGTGTTGGTTCATCCCCCAGGCGGCTTGGTGGGCGGAGACACCTTAGACATCCAGGTTCAGCTCGCCGCACACAGCCACGGCCTCATCACCACACCTGGTGCCACACGTTTTTACCGCAGTGAAAACGGCCTGGCCACCCAGCAAGTTCACGCACATTTAGGCGAGCACACCCGGCTG
This sequence comes from uncultured Burkholderiales bacterium, assembly GCA_903845315.1. The sequence continues at coordinate 2,761 of CAIMWY010000253.1, read as the reverse complement.
GAGTGGCTACCGCTAGAGACCATCGCCTACAACGGTTGCCATGGACTCAACCAAGCCACCTTTGACATGGCCCCCAGCGCCGAGTTGATGGCTTGGGACATCACGGCCCTCGGGCTACCCAACGCCAACTTGCCGTTTGAGCACGGCCAACTGCAACAGCACCTGGAAATCCAAGGCGTGTGGTTAGAGCGGGGGTTGATTGACGCCCAAGACCTGCGCTTGCTCAATGGCCCCTTGGGCCTAGCGGGTCAGCGCTGCATGGCCACCTTGGTGTTTGCCTGTGGGACTGATTTAAACCGTGAGCGGCGTGAGTTGGCCTTGGCTGTGGCGCGCGAAGCCTTGGGTCAGTCCGTGCCCGGCGTGCAGGCCGGTGTCACCTCACCGCATCCGCGTGTGGTGGTGGTGCGCACCCTCTCACCCTTGGTCGAACCGGCTCAACAGTTACTTCGCGCCGTGTGGTCCGCATGGCGCAAAAGCTTGTGGCAGATGGGCGACACACCGCCCCGCATTTGGGCCATGTAAGACCTGATGTGACATCGGATGTCACCGTTGCGTGGCGACTTAAATAGCTACCAACTGACGTACCCCGTTGGCTTGCATGTCGCGACCCACCCCTCGGGCAATCACTTCACCGCGTTCCATCACCAGATAGTCATCGGCCAGCTCTTCGGCAAAGTCGTAGTACTGCTCGCACAGCAAGATGGCCATGTCACCCCGACTGGCCAACATGCGGATCACGCGGCCAATGTCTTTGATGATGCTGGGCTGAATGCCCTCAGTGGGCTCATCGAGCACCAAGAGTTTCGGCGACGAAGCCAGTGCACGCGCAATCGCCAGTTGCTGTTGCTGCCCACCTGACAAGTCGCCACCACGACGATGCAACATTTGCTGCAGCACCGGAAACAGTTCAAACAACTCGTCTGGAATGTCGGTGCCTGCGGGCTGCGTAGCCAAGCCCATGCGCAGGTTGTCCTCCACCGTCAAGCGGGCAAAAATTTCACGCCCTTGCGGCACGTAGCCAATTCCTGCGCGCGCGCGCTCATAGGGCGTTGCGCGTTCAATGGCTTGCCCACTGAGCTGAATACTGCCGTTGCGAATGGGCACCAAGCCCATGAGCGATTTAAGCAGTGTGGTTTTACCCACACCGTTACGTCCAAGCAGCACGGTGATGCGGCCTAGATTGGCCTCAAAATTCACGTCACGCAAGATGTGAGAGCCACCGTAATACTGGTTGACATTGACCACTTGAAGCAGTGGCTGGTGTGTGTGGATTATTGGATTCATCGGCTCTCTCATCGGCCCAAATAGACCTCAATCACACGCTCATCGGCTTGCACCTGATTGAGCGTGCCCTGCGCCAGCACCGATCCGTCGCACAACACAGTGACGATGTCGGAGATGGTGTTGATGAAACTCATGTCATGCTCCACCACCATCAGCGAATGCTTGCCCTTGAGGGTTAGAAATAACTCGGCGGTGCGCTCGGTTTCAAAGTCGGTCATACCGGCCACGGGTTCATCGAGCAATAAGAGCTTGGGGTCTTGCATCAGCAGCATACCAATCTCCAACCACTGTTTTTGACCATGACTCAGATTACCCGCCTGACGCGTGACGCTGTCTTCCAAATGGATGGTGTGCAGCACCTCGCTCAAGCGGTCACGTTGTGTGCCGTCGAGTTTGAAAAACATCGACGCTGCCACACCCTTGTGCGTCTTCAAAGCCAACTCCAAGTTTTCAAACACACTCAGATGTTCAAACACCGTGGGTTTTTGAAATTTTCGACCAATGCCCAGTTGTGCAATCTCGGGCTCGTTGTGGCGCAACAAGTCGATGGTGCTGCCAAAAAACACCTGCCCCGAGTCGGGCTTGGTCTTGCCCGTGATGATGTCCATCATCGTGGTCTTGCCCGCACCATTGGGCCCAATGATGCAGCGCAACTCGCCCGGCGCGATGTCGAGTGACAAATGGTTGATGGCCTTGAAGCCATCAAAACTCACGTTCACGTCTTCCAAATACAAAATGCGTCCATGCGTCAGGTCTAACGAACCAGGTTCATGCACACGGCCATAGCCCGCGCTGCGGTCTCCCGAATTTACCTCGGTTGCGATACGCGCCTGATGGGCCGCCAGACGCTCACTGCCTTGTTCAAACAGATCGGGCGTCATGCTTTGTCTCCTGCACGCTTGTTGAGCCAGCCCATCACACCTTGTGGCAGATACAGCGTTACCCCAATGAACAGCGCACCCAAGAAGTACAACCAAAATTCTGGCGCCGTCACCGTCAACCAACTCTTGGCGCCATTGACCAAAAACGCGCCCACGATGGGGCCCACCAAGGTGGCGCGCCCACCCACTGCCGCCCACACGGCCATCTCGATCGAGTTGGCCGGACTCATTTCGCTGGGATTGATGATGCCCACTTGAGGCACATACAAAGCGCCCGCAATACCGCACATCACAGCCGAGATCACCCAGATGGTGAGCTTGTAGGGTAAAGGTGAATAGCCTGAGAACATCACCCGGCTCTCTGCATCACGAATCGCTTGCAACACACGGCCAAACTTGCTTTGCACCAACCAGCGGGCAAACAAAAAGCACAGCAGCAAAATGCTCGCCGTGAGCACGAACAAGGTCATACGCATGGTGGGCGTTGCGATGGGCAAATCCAAGATGCGTTTGAAATCGGTGAAACCGTTGTTACCACCAAACCCGGTTTCGTTGCGAAAGAACAGCAGCATCGCGGCAAATGTCAAAGCCTGCGT
>CAIMWY010000252.1 GCA_903845315.1 uncultured Burkholderiales bacterium | reverse complement strand
GTCGAGGGCTCGGGCCCGCGTGAGGTAGGGGCGTGGATGGCGGTTTTTCCGCACACCTTGGTCAACACCATTGGCGGCGGGCACTTGGAGTTTCAGGCCATCGACGAAGCACGCGCCTTGCTGGGTCAACGTGACCGTGCACGCGCATCTGTAGCTGCTGTATCTGAACCTTCAGGTGCAATACCCGCCCATTCAAGTTCTGGCGTTGTCACCCACGAAGACCAGACCCTCACCCTGCGCTACGCGCTCGGGCCCGCGCTGGGCCAATGCTGTGGCGGCGTGGTGCATCTTCGCTTTGAGCCGATTGGCGCCGCCGATGCCTCCGCCCTTAAACAACGCTTGCTCGCCGACGGCCAGCCCTTGGCCTTGTTCGGTGGCGGGCATGTGGGCCGTGCGCTGATTCAGGTGTTGTGCAACTTGCCGTTTTCGGTCCGCTGGATCGACAGCCGAGACGAAATTTTCCCCGCCCAAGTGCCCCTGAATGTGGTGACAGAGCACTCCGATCCGGTGCACGCCGCTGTGGCCGATTTGGCGCCCCACTCGGCCGTGCTCATCATGAGTTTCAGCCACGCGGAAGACCTCGACGTGGTGGCGGCTTGCTTGAAGCGTCAACGCGCCTTGGGAGACGTAGGCTTCATTGGCCTGATTGGCAGCAAAACCAAATGGGCCACCTTTCGTCACCGTTTGGAGGCACGCGGCTTCAGCGCCGACGAGCTGGCGCGGGTGACCTGCCCCATTGGCATCGAGGGCATCAGCGGCAAAGAACCTGAGGTGATTGCCGTGGCGGTGGTGGCGCAGTTGTTACAGCAAACTTGAGGTGACCCACCTTGGGCCACCCATAATTCGTGGCAACGCAACAAAGGTGTTTCCATGACAGAGCCCAACCCCCCCCCAAAGCCGCTCAACGAAGCTGAGCTCATCAGCCTCGGCACCCGTGCCTTTCAGGGCTTGGGCCTGCCCTTGGCCGACGCCCAAGAAGTGGCCCACGTGTTGGTGATGGCCGATTTGTTTGGGCTTTCCACCCACGGCTTGAGCCGCGTGGAGTCGTATGGCGAGCGTTTGCTGCTCAAGGGCATCAAGGCCCAACCCCATATCACCGTCGAGCGCGTGGCACCCGCCATGGTGCGGGTGGACGGCGACAACGGCGTGGGCCCGGTGGTGGGCATGCGCTCCCTCAAGGCCGCCATGGAAGTCGCCCGCGAATGCGGCATAGGCATTGCGTTTGCACGCGGCAGCAACCACTTTGGCCCTATCTCGCCTTATTCACTGATCGCGGCTGAAGCAGGTTTCGCCAGCATCATTGGCAGCAACGCCACCACCACCATTGCGCCTTGGGGCGGCAGCGATGCACGCCTGGGCAACAGCCCGATTGGCTTTGGTGTGCCGCATCCGGGTGGCCAGCCCTTCTTGCTCGACATGGCCATGAGCGTGGTGGCGCGCGCCAAGATTCGCAACGCCTTCAAGCGTGGCGAGTCGATCCCTGATACCTGGGCCACCGACAAGGATGGCCGCGCCACCACCGACCCCAAAGCCGCACTGGACGGTTTCTTGCAACCCGTGGGTGGGCACAAGGGCTACGGCCTGGCGCTGCTGGTGGATTTGTTTGCCGGCCTGCTCTCCAACGCCGCCTACTTGACGCATGTGAAGTCGTGGGTCGATGCACCCGATGAGCCGCAGAACCTGGGGCACTTCTTCATCCTGATAGACACCCAGCGCTTGGGCACGAGCGAATGGCTGGCCCAACGCATGCGCGACTTTGCCGCCATCTTGCATGACAGCCCACCGGTTGACGCCGACAAACCGGTGATGGTGCCCGGTCAAATTGAACTGGCCAAAATGGAACGCCAACGCCGCGAAGGCGTGGTGCTCGACCCGGCTGTGCTGGCCTTGCTCTACCAATACGCTGCTGTGGCTTCCTGAAGTCCACACCACGCAAGTCACACGCCCGCAACACAAAACCTCAGGAGACAAGCATGAAAAGATTCATCGTTGCGTTGACTTCCTTGTTGGCCTTCGCAGGTCCAGCCTTCGCGCAAGCCGATTACCCCAGCAAGCCGATCCGCATGGTCGTGCCTTATGTGGCGGGCGGCGCCGCCGACATCACCGCACGCGTGATTGGCCAGCGCATGTCGGAGAGCCTGGGCCAGACGGTCATCATCGACAACAAGCCCGGTGCCAATGGCATGCTCGGTACCGACTTGGTGGCCAAGGCTGCGCCAGACGGCTACACCTTGTTGCTCACGGCCAGCGGCCCCATTGTGGTCAACCCGGTGCTCTATGCCAAAGTGCCCTATGACGCCGTGAACGACTTGGCGCCTGTGAGCCAAATCACCAGCTACCAATACGCCGTGGCGGTGCCTGCCGCGTCACCGATTCAAAACATGCGCGACCTGGTGGCGCTGGCCAAAGCCAAGCCCAATGAAGTGAGCTACGGCTCCACCGGCATTGGCGGCGGTGGTCACTTGGCGGGCGAGTTGCTGAGCCAGATGACAGGCACACAGCTGACCCACATTCCCTACAAAGGCGCAGCACCCGCGCTGGCCGATTTGTTAGGCGGTCAGCTCACCTTCACCTTCGAGCCCGTGGTCACCGCAGGCCCGATGGTCAAAGCCGGCAAGCTGCGTGCGTTTGCGGTCTCGGGCCCCAAGCGTGCCGCCAGCATGCCGCAGTTGCCCACCCTCAACGAGCTGGGCTATGCGGGCTTCAACATCACCCAGTTCCAAGGGGTGTTTGCCCCGGCCAAAACCGACCCCGCCATCATTGCGCGCTTGCACCAAGAGATTGTCAAAGCCAGCAAGTCCATGGAGGCCGGCCGTCGCTTGGTGGAAGAGGGCGGCAACGACATCATTGCCAGCTCGCCCGCTGAGTTTGCGCGTCTGGTCAAGTCCGATTTGGCCCTCTATGGCAAGCTGATCAAAGACGCAGGCATCAAGCCCGAGTAGGAGCGAAAGATGTACCAAGTCGATGTGTTGATTCAAGGCTTTCCAGGTCGTGCCGTGTGCCACGGTGGCTTGGGCTGGAGCACCATCACCTTGTTGCGCGGACAAGGCCGCGTGATCTTGTTGGATGTGGGGGCCTTTGGCGTGCGCAAGCCCTTGGCCAAACAACTGCAAGCGCACGGCGTGCGCGCGCAAGACGTGACCGATGTGGTGCTCACCCACGCCCATTACGACCACGCGGTCAACTTCACCTTGTTTCCCAATGCCACGGTGTGGATTGGCGATGCCGAGCTGAGTTGGGCTGCCAGTGAACCGGCGGGCTTTAACCCATTGCCCGAGTTGTATGTGCGCGAGTTGTGCCAGTCGCCACGCGTCAAGCGCATCCAAGCGGGCGATGCTTTTTTGCCAGGCTTTGAGGCCTTGGCGGCGCCGGGTCATACGCCTGGGCATTTGATTTTTGTCTTGCATGGCAACGAGGTACCGATTGTGTTCACGGGTGACGCGGCCAAAAACCGCGCCGAGTTGTTGTCGCGCAGCGTGGCCGACAGCGACGACATGGCCGACAGCCTCCACACCTTGAACCTGATTTGGGACTGCTGGCGCGCCAAGCCCGGCACGCTGCTCATCCCCGGACATGACCTCACCATGGTGCTCAACGCACATGGCGAGCCGCAGTACATCGGCCAGCGCGAAGCGTCGATTGCGGCATGGTTCTCGGAAACGCTGGAGCAGTCCACCACCATCGACTTGTGCGCCAATGCGGGCACCGGTTTGTTCACCGACTTGGTGGCGCGTTGAGCGCTGCCTGACTTACTTTTTACTTTCATCACCACCATGTCTTACAGCCCCGCCTTGCTTGCTGAATTCGCACCTACCGGCGTGTTGCGCGCCTCCATCAACCTAGGCAATCCCATCTTGGCCAAAGCAGGTGCAGACGGTCAACCCTTCGGTGTTTCGGTGGATCTTGCCCGTGGCTTGGCCAAGCATCTGGGTATTGCCATCGAGCTGGTGGTGTTTGACGCTGCGGGCAAGTCGGTGGACGCCGTGACGAATGAGCAAGCCGACTTTGGCTTCTTTGCCGTCGACCCCCTGCGTGGTGCCGGCATCCACTTCACCGCACCTTATGTCTTGATTGAAGGCAGCTACATGGTGCCCCAGGCATCGGCCATTCACAGCAACGACGAGGTCGACATCGCAGGCTTGCGCGTGGTGGTGGGTAAGGGCAGCGCCTACGACCTGTACCTCACCCGTGAACTCAAGCACGCCACCATCGTGCGTGCGCCCACCTCGCCCACGGTGGTCGACACTTTTTTGGCCCAAGGCTGCGAAGTGGCTGCAGGCGTCAAACAGCAACTCGAAGCCGATGCGCTGCGCGTGCCCGGTGTGCGCTTGTTGCCCGGGCGATTCATGGTGATTCAACAGGCCATGGGCTTGCCCAAGAGCCGCAGCGCCGAAGCCGTGGCGGTGTTGCGCGCCTTTGTGGAAGAGATGAAACAAAGCGGCTTTGTGGCCGATGCCATCAAACGCCACAACATTCAGGGTGCGTCGGTGGCTCCTGCGGCCTGACGCCGTTGGGCTTTGATGGCGCAAAAGCCTCCAGTCGCCTGACCCAGGGGCTTGGCTTGGCGACAAAAACTGTATACACTTCGTGTCACCTGTCGCAGCGGAGCAGGGCAGCGCGTGTGGCTCACACGCAGGCCCCTTGTTCGCGACCCTTGCGTCATTCACAGTGCCCGCGGTGGTGAATGATCCCTCTCTGCCAATTGACTGGGTTGACATGGACGCGTATTTACTGGATTGGGCCAACCTGCTGCTGCGTTGGGTGCATGTGATCACGGCGATCGCATGGATCGGCTCCTCGTTTTATTTTGTTTTTCTCGACAACAACCTGATCAAGCCCAATTCGCCGGATCTGTTGGAAAAAGGCGTCGACGGTGCCATGTGGGCGGTGCACGGCGGGGGGTTTTACAACCCCCAAAAGTACATGGTGGCCCCTAAGAAAATTCACACCAAGCTGCATTGGTTTTACTGGGAGGCCTACACCACGTGGTTGACCGGCTTCTCGCTGTTCACCGTGCTTTACCTCTGGAATGCCGGCACCTTCTTGATCGACAAGTCCTTGATGGATTGGTCCCCCGTACAAGCCATCACGGCAGCGTTGAGCTTTTTGGTGGTGTTTTGGGTGATCTATGACGCGGTCAGCCGCGTCTTTGGTTTCCGCGAAAACGGTGAACGCGTGGTGGGCGCCATCATGATGGCGGTGGTGGCGTTTGCAGCTTGGGCCGCGTGTCACTTGTTTGCAGGCCGCGCGGCCTTCTTGTTGGTGGGCGCCATGATCGCCACGGCCATGAGTGCCAACGTGTTCTTTTGGATCATTCCCGGCCAACGCAAGGTGGTGGCCGCCATGACCTCGGGTGTGGCGATGGACCCCCAAGAGTTGGCCATGCACGGCAAGCGCGGCAAGCAACGCAGCGTGCACAACACCTACTTCACGTTGCCGGTGATCTTTGCCATGCTGAGCAACCACTACAGCTTCTTGTACACCCACGAATACCACTGGGTGGTGTTGGTGCTGATGATGTTGGCCGG
>CAIMWY010000251.1 GCA_903845315.1 uncultured Burkholderiales bacterium | reverse complement strand
GCTTGGGTGTGGCCGCTGCCCAGCACCACGCCATCGGCACTGGTAATGACGCACCCAACCCGCGGGTTGGGGGAGGTGAGGTACAGCGCCTGTTCGGCCAAGGCCAAGGCCTGGGCCATGTGGGCGGTATCGGTGGGAGAGAACATGCGGCAATTATCTGTGCAGGTGGGGCTCAAACTGGGTGGGGAGCCTGCAACGGCTGTTCGACGCTGGCGTGCGTCCTGCACGGCGCTGGCATGAACCCCTTCAACGCCCCCAGCACTGCGCGGGGCTGAGGGTCGCCTTGAGCACGCTGCGCACACCGGTGTGCGTGAGCGTGAAGCTGCCACAGGCGTCGCTCACCTGCGGGCCAATGGGGGTGGCGGTGAGGGTGAAGCTCTGCGCGCTGCTGGTGACGCTCAGTTGGTAGCGCAGGCCTTCGGCTTGCAGCACGCTGGCGGGGACGTCGGACGGTGCAGGGTAGTTGCCGTTGGCGCTGGCAGCACGCTCGAGCCAATGGGCGGCTTGCAGCAAAGCGGTGCGGGCTTGGGCGCGCTGGCTGCGCTGCAGCAGTTGCTGGTAATTGGGCCAGGCCCAGCCCACCAGCACAGCGATGCAGGCCAGGACGATCAACAGCTCTAACAGACTAAAGCCGGTTTGTGCTGCATGCGCACGGGCTTGAGGACGAGGAAGAGGCGCTGGTCTTGTCATGTGCAGTCGCATGTTCTTTGGTGGTGGGGCACTCGTTGGCGGGTGATGCGTTGGAAGTTGTGTGGTTGGCCGGTCAGTCGGCCAACAGCTGCCAGCTGTGCCAGGTTCCTCCGCTGACGTTGCCCGGCACGTGGCTGGCGGGTGCCGACCATAAGGTTTGCAATACGACCGCGGTACCCGGCAGAACGCCGCGGGCCAGCACGGTGATGCGGTACACAAAGGGGGTGCTGGGGTTGAGAGGCGTGGCATCAACCAGCACCTCCACCCAATACCAAGCGGTGTTGGCGCCATAGGGTGTGTCGACAGCGCCAATGGGCCAGGCGCTGCTGGTCATGGTCTGCCACTCGCTGGCGCTGCGCGAGGGCGCGCCGTCAGGCGCACAGATGCCGCTCACACACGCTTGGGCGCCCAGACGTTGGCGCAAGGTGTCACGCTCGCTTATATTGGCGGGGAAAAACACATGGGTTTGCGCGTTGCTGCCCGGCGTGTGGCGCGGGTTGGCATTGCCTTGTGCGTCCACTGCAGCCCCCAAAATGTCTTGCAGCGCCAAGGGCAAAGCGGCTTCTGCGCTGTGTTGGGTGCGCAGCAGGTCGGCCTCGGCATTGAGCAGCCACTCGGTGACGCGCAGGTTGCGCCAACCCACCAAGGCGGCCAAGCCCACCAACGTCAGCACGGCCAACACCGTGGGCAAGGCCAAGCCTTGGGGGTGATGAAGGCCTTGGCGCCCATGGCAGTTGGGCTGCCTCATGGCAACACACCGGCATGGCTGCGCAACGCAAAGGCACGGCGCAGCACCCGGCGGCCGAATCCGTCGGCGGCCACGGTTTCGCCTTGGCATCCCTCGGAGGGTGTATTGCGTATGGTGTTCGGTTGGCTGCTGACCCAGCGCAGGCACAGCTCGATCGCCAGCACTTGGCGCATGTCGCTGACTTGGGCCGCCGTTGTCCATTGCAGGGTTTGGTTGGTGCCGGCTTGGGCGTAGCGCACTTGCAAGTCTTCCACGCCCTCGGCCAAAGCCTGGTATGTGCTGCCGCTCAGGCGCAGGTCTTTGCAGGTGAGTTCTTTTTTGGCGTTGAGTTGGTAGCTGTTGAGCACCAGCGCATCGCTGCCAGAGTGGTTGCCTTGGCAGTCGTAGGGGCTCAGACTGTGCCAGTGCCCCAGGTTCAAGCTATCGGTGCGGGCACCCTCAGTGCCTTGCAGATCGGGTTGACTGCTGTCATGCGGCGCAGTGCGTTGCGCCACCCAGTTGGTGCCCAAGGCGAGAGTGCTGACCTGGGCGCCACCGGCCCTCTGCGCTTGGTCGCGTAGGTTGCGCAACGCGGCCCGGGCGTTGTGGTGCAGTGCGTCGACGGCGTCAAAGGCAGCCCATGATTGACGGCTGATGTTGTAGCTGGCCACGGCCGAGAGCACCACGCCCAAGCTCACAGCCAAACCGATCAACAACTCGGGCAAGGTGTGTCCGCGTGTCAGCACGGTTCTCACCACGTAGGCCGAAAGAACAAGCGCCAACAGCTCATGGCGCTGGGGCAATTGGGGCTGCCCCATGTGGTGTCGGTGCGGTAACTCTCGCTGTTGTCACGCCATGCCACCACCACGCCCCACCACCCGACTGGGCCCGTGAGGGCAAACACTGCGGCATCTCCCTCGGGCAACTGAGTGCTCACTGCGTGTTGCAGTTGCGCCATGTCCCACTGGGCCAAATCGCTGCGGGTGCAGGCCAGCGCGGAGCAGTCGGGCGCGCGCCCATCCGACCCTGCCCCCCAGTTGCGGCTGTAGCGCTGCGCATGGCCGGCGTTGAGGCGCATGCGCTCGGCCAGGTCGTCCGCCAGGCCCATGGCCATGCTGCGGTTGACTTGCTGGCGTTGTGTTTGCAAGCCAAGTTGTTGCAGCCACAACGACGCCAGCACACCAGAGGCTAACAAAAGCAGTGCCACCAGTGCTTCCAACAGTGCCACGCCCTTTGCTTGGCGGTTCAGCTGCATGTGGCCCCCGAGACCGCACGCATACGACTGGCGTTGTTCAGGCACAGCGCATAGGCCAAGTTGAGGCTCGGGTTGCGCGAACTCACTGTCCAGCGGTCGCCCACACCGCCCAGGTCGCCTTGGCGGCTGATGGTCAGCGCACTGGTCTTGGTGTAGCTCACCAGCAAGGGCGTGTGCAGCGGCGTGACCTGCAAGGTTTGACTGCCGTCGGCGAGTTGCAGTTGCCAGCCACAACTCCAGTCAGAGCCCGCGGAGGTGGCCCAACTGCAATCGCTCAAACGCGTCAAGCGCAGGGATTGGCCGATTTGAAGGGCGCGCACGCGTGCGCTTTGCACGTCACTCATGAGTTGGTCGCGCGCTAACTCGGCATGACCCCTCTCGAGCAGGCGTTGCGTATTGGGCAGAGCGAACAGGCCCACCAAGCTCAGCACACTCAGCACGAGCATTAACTCGACCAAGCTAAAGCCTTGGTGTGTGCGCGTGTGTGAAAGAAAAATGCCCAGCGTTTGCATGCAGCAAATGCTAGGCAATCAAGGCGGGGCGGCAAATGGCCGCCGCTCGAAAACTATTTACGAACTTCGTCGACCAGGCTTTTGAAATCGTCGATGTCTTCAAAGCTGCGGTATACGCTGGCAAAGCGGATGTAGGCCACTTTGTCGAGTTTTTTCAACTCCCGCATCACGAGTTCGCCAATGCGGGTGGAGGGCACTTCGCGCGCGCCGAGGCTGAGCAACTTTTCTTCGATGCGTTCAATCGCGTTGTCGACCTGTTCGGTGCTGACGGGGCGTTTGCGCAAGGCCAGGCTCATGGAGTCGAGCAGTTTGTGGCGTTGGTAGTCGATGCGGCGCCCGTCATTTTTGACGATATTGGGAAAGCTCACATCGATGCGCTCGTAGGTGGTGTAGCGTTTTTCGCAGGCACCGCATTGGCGACGGCGACGGATGGAGTCACCGTCTTCAGACATGCGCGTCTCCACGACTTGGGTTTCAAGGTGGCCGCAGAAGGGGCATTTCATGGGGTGTTGTCTCGCTTTGGTTTGTTGGCGATTGTGCTTGTGCTGGGC
>CAIMWY010000250.1 GCA_903845315.1 uncultured Burkholderiales bacterium | reverse complement strand
CCCAGAGCTTGACCAGGAAGGGGTTGACGCCAATCGCGCGTGCCGCGTCTTCGTTGTCACGCACGGCTTGCAGGTAAGCGCCAAACCGTGAGTGGCGCAACCACGCCGTCACGCACAAGGCCACCGTCACCAAGCCCAGAATCAGCCACACATAGCCCGCACGCGAGGCAAACTGCATATTGCCCACCGACTCACGCAAGGGCAGCATCAAACCCACGCCTGCGCCGGTGAAGGGCACCGACAGCGCGACGATGCGAAACACCTCAGCAAACGCCAGCGTGACCAACGCAAAGTAAGAGCCCTTGAGGCCATAGCGAAACGACAAAGCGCCCACCAACAAACCCACCGAAGCGCTGGTGCCCATGGACAGCGCCAAGCTCAACCATGGGTTCCAGCCCCCGTGCACTTGGGCCATGGCTTGCACATAGGCCCCGGTGCCAAAAAACAGCGCATGGCCAAACGAGAACTGGCCACCAAAACCACCCAGCACGTTCCAAGCTTGCGCCAGCAAGCAGGCGTACAAGGCCATCATCACAAAGTTGAGCACCACCCCCGAATCGGTCAGAAACGGAATGCTGCCCACCAGCAACACAAACAGCGCAATGGCACGTGCGTCTTTCATGCGCGTGCTCCAAACAAACCTTGCGGACGGAACAACAGCACCGCAATGAAGATGGCAAAAATGCCGACCTGCCCGAGCGACTCGCCCAAGTACAAACCACCGATGGACTCGACCACACCGATCAACAAGCCGCCCACCAAAGCACCGACAAAACTGCCCATGCCGCCCAACACCACGATGGTGAACGCCACCAGCACAAAGCCGCTGCCCACCAAGGGGTTGACGTAATAGGCGGGTAACAAAAAGCAAGCCGCCGCGCCCAAGCAGGCCAAGCCAATGCCAAAGCACATGGCATACACATGGTCCACATCGATGCCCATCAAACGGGCACCGTGTTTTTCTTTGGCCACGGCGCGGATGGCGCGGCCCAAGTCGGTGTAGCGCATGACGACCAACAACACCGCCGACACCACCAGCGCACCGACAAACGACACCAACTTCGGCAAGGCAATCATGGCCGGGCCGATGTTGATCGTGGTCAAGGTGTACGCGGTTTCAATGTTGCGTGTGTCTGACTTGAAAAACAGCAGGGCCAAGTTTTCCAAAACAATCGATATCCCAAGGGTGACCAACAAAATGTTTTCATCCTTGCCGTGGCTGGCCCGGTTGATGACACCACGCTGCAACACATAACCCAAGGCAAACATCACCGGCACCATGATGGGCAGAGCCAGGTAAGGGTCGATGCCGAGTTGTTCTTTTAAAAAATACACACCATACAAAGCCACCATCAACGACGCCCCATGGGCGAAGTTGATGATGTGCAGCACGCCATAGATCAAGGTCAGCCCCAGCGCGATCAACGCATACACAGCACCCGTGGTGATGCCGTTGAGCACCGAGGCAAACAGAATAGACAGATCAAACATGGCGTGGCTTTGGCAGAAGGCTTAAGCGTTCAAGGGGAAGATGGGTTCGATTTCGCGGTAATCGCGCGGAATGATCACCTTGATGTCGCCCTTGACCACCTGGGTCATCAAAGGCTG